>NZ_JAESIF010000137.1:0-7448 GCF_016757295.1 Streptomyces sp. M2CJ-2
ATCATCGCAGGTCACAAGGCACTTCCTCGTTTCAAGAAGAGTTATCCACAGACATCGAATCGGTGGATCAAGGCTAAGCCTTCAGCCGGTTACGCCGTCCTGGCGCCTCGCCTACCGTCCTTGCCATGGATGCAACGGGCATTCTCGACGAGGCGCTCCAGCGACTGCACACTTCAGGACCCGAGCGGCTCGAGCGGCTTGCCAACCACGCGTCGATGGCCGTCGAGGCCCTCGCCGCTCATGGACAGGCCCGTTCGGTGCACCGCTGGCTCGACCTGTACGCACGCAAGCTTGAGGAGTTCCCCTCCGGTCTCGAGCCGGTCACGGCCGCCAACTGGCGTTTGGCGCTCGGTGATCCGCGCCGCGCCGCCGACTGGATCGGCTACTTCGAGCGCGAGATCACCGAGCGTCCCTGGCGCGAGGTGCTCACGCAGTGGTGGACCCGTCTTCTGCCCGGCATATACGGCGGCGCGGCGCATCCGGTGATCCGGGTGGGGCATGCCGTGCGCGCTCTTCTGGCCGGCGAGAGCACCGAACCCCGTCTGGCCGAACTCGCCCACGGCCTCGGCTACTGGGCCGCCCGCCACCGCCCCGTCGCGGACCTTGCCCCGCTGCCCGGCGCCGACAGCGCGGCCGCCGCCCTCGACGCGGTGACGCCGATCGCCGAACGGGACGGCGGCTTTCCCGCCCGGTTCGACCGCGTCAGGGGCCTGCCGGTGTGGGCGGCCACGATCACGGACCCCAACGAGGCGCACCACCGCCTCACCGAACTGGTGCGGGCGGCCACCCACCGGTATGCCACCCACGGCCACGGCGAGGAGACGCGATGCTGGTCCACGCGGCCACGGCTCCCAACGCCGTGCTGCGCATCCTGCCCGCGCTCCCGCACGCCCTGTGGGGAGTGAGCCTGCGGGCCGCCTGGGCGGCTTCCGCGGCGGTGACCGCGATGTACGCACCCGACGCCCCGGTCGCCGACAGCCCGCCGGGCACCTTCACCCCCGAAGAGGTCCTCGAACGGGCCGGGGCGCACGGCGACGAACACGTCATCAAGCTGACCGACACGGCCCTCGACATCGGCGACGAACCGGCCCTGGCGGCGGCTCTGCGCTCCATCGAGCTGAGCGAACCGCTGAGATAGACGACTGTCCTCCCATGTCACGCCCACTCCACCCCCAGTTCAGCGAGCGCGGCGCGCTGTTCGGGGGTGAGCCTGTCGCGCCTCGCGCGGGCGTTCGAGACCCATACGCCGAGCCGGACCGTGACCAGCTCGGTCTCGCCGTCGAGCGTGATCTGCTCACTGTGGCCGCGGGGCACGGGCCAGTCCGAGCCCTCCCGCTCCGACCCACTGGGCGAGGGCTGTCAGGCCGCGTTGGAACGCCTGCTACGCCTTGTTCGGCCCCTTTCCCCGCACGCCGTCTTCCGCATCGGCCGGGCAATCCCTCGGCGGGGGCGGACCGTATCTATAGGTGTGCCGAGCTTCCGGTTCCCGTTGGCCGTCTCCCGGACGAGGCTCTGCTGTCCGGGCTGGCCACCGGTGATCCGGAGTTCGCGGTCACCTTCGTACGGAGGTTCCAGCGCGCGGTCTTCGGTGTCGCCGTCGCCGTCACCGGAGATCGGCAGCTTGCCGAGGACATCGCCCAGCAGACGTTCGAGCGTGCGTGGCGTCATGCGCAGATCTACGACTCGCGCCGCGGGTCGGTGGCGACCTGGCTGACGACCATCGCGCACCATCTCGCCATCGACGCCGTCCGTGCGCGGCGGGCGGAGCCGGTGGCACCCGAGGACCTCGGCGCGCTCCTCGACGTCGTGACCGAGACCCCCGAGCGGTGGGCCCTGGCCGACGAGGCCTCGTCCCGGCTGCGGGCCGCCGTGGCGCAGCTGCCGCGGGAGCAGGGTCGTGCTCTGGTGATGGCGGGCATCTACGGAATGACGGCCCAGCAGATCGCCGATCGGGAGAAGATCCCGCTGGGCACCGCAAAGACGCGGATCAGGACAGCGATGGGAAAGCTGCGGAACACCCTTGCCTCCCCGAATCGAGGGGACCATGGCCAGTGACGTGACCTGCGAGAAGCTGCGGGAGATCGGCGCCGAGCTGGCACTGGGCGTGCTGCCCGGCCGTGAGCGGGCGGTGGGGGTCGCACATCTGGACCGGTGCGCGGCCTGTCGGGAGTACATCGAGCACATGACCCTGGTGGGCGACAAACTGATCGGGCTGGTGTCGGGCAGTGAGCCGCCGCTCGGGTTCGAGACCCGGGTGGCGCACAGGCTGACCCAGGACGTGACGGCACACGAGAGGGAACCCCACCCGCGGGCGTCCGGCCTCGCGCACAAGGCGGTCCGCCATCGCGCACGCCGGGTCCGGCTGCGGGTCGCGTCCGCCGCGGCCGCGTTCGCATTCGCCTTCGGGTTTGCCGGCTGGGCGGTCGGCACCGCCATCGAGAGTGGCACGGCCTCGAGCTTCCCTGCTGTGAAGGCCCAGACGCCTTTGAGGGAGGGAGAGCTGACCTCGGCCTCGGGTCTTGGGCCGTCGGCCGGCGACGTCTACGCCCACCCCGGAGACCCGGGGAAACCCGGTTGGATCTACCTGACCGTCGACCTTGCCGCCGTCGGCACCCTGTACAGCGGCAAGGTCGTCTGTCTCCTGGAGCGCACGGACGGCAGCACGATCCGCGTGGGCGCCTTCACCCTGAGCAACGGACGTGGTGACTGGGGCGCGGCGGCCCCGGTCGACCCCGCGGCGCTCTCCGGCGCCCGCCTGACCGCCTCCGACGGCACCGTCCTTGCCACCGGCCACTTCAAGACCGGCCGGAGCGCGTGAAATCGGCGCCCCGCCACGGCCTCAGGGGCAGGCGGTGCGGCGCCCCGGGCCGGGCAGCGTCGCATCGAGTGTGGCGGCCAGTTCGGCAACCGAGGGCCAAGACGATGGATCGGTCTGAAGGCAGCCGTCGATGGCCGCGGCGAGCCCCCCCGGGCAGACGCCGCCGCGAGCCGATCGGCGGGGCGGTCCCTTCCAGCTGCGGATACCAGTCGTCCCGGCCGCCCGTGACGCTGCCGTCGCAGGGCCCGTCCCCTTTCTCCCCACCGGGAGAAACCTCGCGGGAATCCCCGCGGCCGAACGGCACGTCCCCGGCGGCGGCCTCGTACAACGTGATGCCGATGCCCCACACGTCCGCGGCTGCCGACAGCGGCCCGCCGCGGGCCTGCTCGGGAGCGAGGTAGCAGAACGTGCCCACCCCCGCGGGCGCGGGCCCGGGCGGCCGCGCAATGCTCAGGTCCAGCACCTTCGCGTGACCGCAGTCCACCACCACGTTCGACGGCTTGAGGTCCAGGTGCAGCAGACCCTGACCGTGGAGGTAGTGGATCGCGGAACACAGCTGCACCCCGAGAAGCGCCACGTCGGCGGCGGACGGCCGGCGCCGCAACCGGTGGACGAGGTGGGACAGCGTTTCGCCGGTCAGCGTCTCCAGCACGACGAGCGGCACCGGCGACTCGAACATCTCGTACGCGCGGACCAGGTGCGGATGGGTGAAGGCCCCCCAGCCACCGCCCCTCACGCAGCAGCTGCTCCTGGTTCCGGCGGTCGGGGCGCACGGTCTTGATCACACAGCGGCAGTCCCGTTCCTCGCTCCAGACGTCGTAGACGTCGAGCCGGCCGGTGCGCGCCGGATGCGCCAGGACCCCGTGGCCCGGGACCGGTCTCGTGCCGGGGGCGGGGCGGCCCGCACCGCCGGGACACTCACGGCAGCACCGTCCCGGGGGGCCGAGGACCCGGCTGGGGCGGCACCGGCAGGGCGTTCAGCCGGTGCAGCCGGGCATACGTCCCGCCGCGCCCGAGCAGGTCGTCGTGGGCGCCGCACTCGACAATCCTGCCCTGGTCGAGGACCACGATGCGCGTGGCGTCTCGGACGGTCAGCAGGTTGTGGGAGATGACGACGGTCGTCCGCCCGGCCATGAGCCGGCGCAGCGGGTCCATGATCCGCCGGCCGGACCGCACATCGAGGCCGGTGGTCGGTTCGTCGAGGAGGAGCACGGGCGCGTCCCTGATCATCGCGCGGGCGATCGCCAGGCGCTGGCGCTGCCCGCCGGAGAGCGTCCGGCCGCGCTGGCCGACCATCGTGTCGTAGCCCTTGGGGAGCAGCTCGATGAACTCGTGCGCGTCCGCGGCGCGCGCCGCCGCTACGATGTCCGCCTCCGTCGCCTCCGGCCGGCCGTAGGCGATGTTGTCCCGCACGGTGCCGTGGAAGACGAGCGTCTCCTGCAGGACCACCGCGACGCTCTCCCGCAGGTCGGACAGGCGCAGGTCCCGCAGGTCCGCCCCGTCGAGGCGGACCGCGCCCCGGTCGGGGTCGTAGAAGCGCAGCTGCAGCTTTGCGACCGTCGACTTGCCGGCCCCGCTGGCCCCGACCAGCGCCAACGTCTCTCCGGCTGCCACGTGGAACGACACGTCCGACAGTGCCCAGGACGGCGTACCGGGATAGCGGAAGGAGACGCCGTCGAACTCCACGTCACCCCGCGCACGGCCGATCCGGCGGGCGCCGGCGGCCTCGGCGACCTGCGGCCGCTGGTCCAGCAACTCGATGATCCGTTCGGCCGAGGCGGACGCCGCGTAGAAGGTGGTGCCGAGGTGGGACAGACCGCGGACCGGACTGTAGAGGTTGCCGATCAGCGCCAGGAAGACCAGCAGTCCGCCCAGCGTGAGCTGTCCCTGGGCCAGCTTCCAGGTGCCCAGGCTCATGACCGCGAGGACGCCGGACACCTCGATGACCTCGACGACGGATCCGTAGACGGCACGGATCCGCGTCGAGGCCATCGTGGCCCGGAACCTGCCGACGTTCTCACGCTCGAACCGGCGCTCTTCCCACCTCTGCCGGTTGTACGCCTGCACCAGGGCGACGTTGCCCAGCGACTCCTCGGCGATCGCGCTGATCGAACCGCTGCGGCGCCTGCGCTCCCGGGACGCCTCCTTGATCAGCCGCGCGAAGTGCCGGGCGGCGCCCCAGAACAGCGGCACGATGACGAGGGCGAGGAGGGTCAGATCCCACTGCAGATAGAACAGCAGACCGAGGAAGACACCCAGGCGGATCACGTAGTAGAAGGCGTCCGCCACTCCCGAGAGCAGGAACGTCTCGACCGTGTCGACATCGCCCGTCACACGCGACAACACGTCCCCGAGCCGCCGGCGTTCGAAGAATCCGAGCGACAGGCCCTGGACGTGCCGGAACACATCGGAGCGAAGCGTCAGCAGGAAGCGTTCGCTGACCCACGTGGACGTCACGTCGTCGGCGAACCCCAGAATGCCGGAGCCGATGATGAGCCCCAGGTAGGTCGGTGCGATCCACAGGAGCGGTCCGACGTCGCGGGGAACGAGCACACCGTCCACCACGATCTTGAAGAGCCAGATCTCCGTGGCGTCGAGGGCGGGGCCGATCAGGCTGAAGAGGACGATGGGAGCGAACCAGCGCCGACCGCCGCGGGTATAGGGCCAGAACCGCCGGAACACCTCGCGCGGAGACACCGGGGGCGCGGCCGCCACCACATCGGAAGCCTCACCCACCGACAGCAGACGCCGCAGGACATGCACCATGGCATGCGTTCCTCGTGGAGGGACGGACGGAGCGGACCGGGACCTTCCGGTCTACGGTCCGCTCAGCCTCCGTGGTGTGGTCACCAGCGGCCGTAGCCGCCGTGGCCGCGGCTGTGCCCGTGGCGGTGCCCGTGGCGGTCGCCGTGGTCGTGATCGCGCCCGTGGTCGTGCCCGTGACCATGCCCCGAGAAGTCGTCGCGGCGCGACGTGTCGTCGTTGCGGTCCCGGCGATGGGCAGGCATCAGATTGCTGAAGATAGCCATTGCGTTCCTCCTGAAAATTGCTACACACGGGATACGTCTCAGGGCGGGACTTGGATGGCGTTCCGGGGCAATAAGTTGAAAATGGTTGAGTATCGGCCAAAGCCTCGACACCGTTCAGCCCAGCCGCGCCGCGAGCCCCACGGTGCACCACACCAGGCGGGCTTGGGACTCGCAAGGTGGGCAGAGCCCGATGGCAGCCCCGCATCCGCGCCCAAGCCCGAAAGCAAGCGGCCACCACCGGAGGCATCGTCATCGACACCCGCGCCCGCTTCGGCTTCACCGCCGCCCCCGGCACCACCGACGACGCCCGCATCCGTCACCTCACCCTCGCCCTGCCCCCGCAGTACGCGGCCCGCCTCTTCGACGCCTAGGAGACCGGCGCCACCGAGCAGCAGCTGCGCGATATCGCTGCCGAAGGCCTGGGTGAGGTCTACTTCCGCGACGGCGGCCGCCGCGCGACCGGCTTGGAGGTTCAGTTCACCGACGTCGACCACCTCGAGTTCGACCTATAGGCCGGCCGGCGGCGAGGCCTGGCTGCCGTGGCCGGCGCGCACGAGTACGACGAGGCCAAGACGGTCGGCGTCTTCCACGTCACCGACCGCGCCCGCCGCCGTTGGCTCCTGCGCTCGCAGCACCCTGTGAACGCGATGGCCTTCCATCCGACCTTCTCCTGCTCGCCGTGGGATCCGGCGAGTATGACGGCGGCTACTTCTTCGAGGGAGAACTCCTGCTCGTCCATCTGGAGACCGGCACCGCCCTGTCGCTCATCGGGCACGACTTCGGCCGTCAGGTCCTCGGGCTGGAGTGGCTGAACGACCAGGACCTTCGTGTTTTGACGGCGCTGCCCGATGACTGGAAGGACCGCAAGGCCCACGTAGAAGGACACCTCGCCGTAGTGCGCCGCGCCGACTGGACCGCGGTCGGAGGCAAGTCGCTCACCGGCCGCGACCTGGCCGGCCCTAGCCTGCCGGCGCCCCGCCCGGACCAACGCGAGGCCGCCCGACAGGCGGTCGCCCGTCTGAGGTCGCCGCAGACACGCCGACACCGCACCAGCGGGGCACACACGTGAGGACGTGGACCCGAGGTAGAACGAGACGGCACCAGCCCACCTCGGGTAAGCCCCCGTTATGTTTTTCGCGGTCCTGCAAGAGGGCCGCTGGCCTCCGGGCCCGGCATGACTGTGTCCCCCTGTCGAAGGCATGACCTGGGGGGTGGTGTCACCGGGCCCGGGAGGTGTCGTCACAGACGCTGATGAGAGGTCCGGCCACCGTCCGGTCCGGCGCAACGCCGGACGACTTGCGGGCGGCAGGCCTGCATAACGTGGATGCGCGCGCACGACACCACCGCCGAGGCCGGCACCGTGAACACCCTTGGGGAGAGGGAACAACGATGTTCGACACGACCGAGGTGGGCGTCTTCCTGGGCCTGGACGTCGGCAAGAGCGCCCATCACGGGCACGGGCTGACCCCGGCGGGGAAGAAGGTCTTCGAAAAGCCGCTGCCCAACAGTGAACCGAAGCTGCGGGCTGTCAAGCCCCGGGTTTGGTGGACGGTGGGTTAGCTGGTTTTCAGGGTGAGTTCTGGTGCGGGTGATGCAGTGTG
>NZ_JAESIF010000138.1:0-7354 GCF_016757295.1 Streptomyces sp. M2CJ-2
CGCTGTCCACGGACAACCCCTCCCGCATGATCAACCAGAAGATCATCCCACCCGCTCAGCCAACGTGACAGCGCCCCTGTCACAGGTAGGGGCCGCTGCACTGCGGTCCCTACCTGAAGATCGTTCATGGGACACCGTGCTTCTGGTTGGGGGTGGAAGAGGGTTCCGGCTACGGCCTCCCAGCAGCCGGGCAACGACGGCCCACTACCGGCTGGCGTCTGCTGGCGGTGCTGAGGGTCCGGCGCACGCCTTGGTGCTCCCGAGCTGGGGCAGTTCGGTGCCTGCGGTCGGGCAATGCATGACCTGCGCTCCGGAGACCGCCGCCGCTACGACTGGTCCGGCGACGTTCCGTGAAGGTTGCCGGCCAGCGCTACTCGATCGGGTGAACATCCCCGAGCTTGGCGAACCGGCGTCGGCACTCAGACGTCGACCAGGGCATGAAGCCGATCAAGGACGAACACCTCGCGGAGCCGGGACTTGTCGTGGTCGACGTCGCGGCCGCGGACAACGACACCGCCCTCGCCTTCCAGGCAGCGCTCGCCGGACGCTGGGCGACCGCGACAGCCGACCGGACGACCAGAGCCCCGGGTGAGCCAGGCGTGCGGCTGCGCTGCTACCTGGACCTGCGCCAGGAACTCACCGCCGTGGTCGGCCCTGTGGTCGGCCCGACCGTGGAGCCGACCACGGTCCGACCAGAGTCGTGACGAGGCGCAGCTGCCGCCCTCGCCGAACAGCGCCTGGCCGTCGGGTGTGCACGGCGCACCTGATGGGAACGCGTCCGCAGCGGATCCCGCACGCCGCCACCACCGAGCAGACCCTCAACGGCCTTCCGACGACGCCCTCTCATCGGATGCGCGGCGCCTCGGGCCCGGTTTCACGTAGCTGGAGACGCGGCCGGAGCGGCCGTAGACGCGAGCGAGGTGTTGCTGCAGCCGGATGTGCCGGAATTGGTACACGGCACCAGCTTGCCGGAGCACCCCCCGGTGATAGGCGTCGTCCAGGAAGGCGGCGGTGTCCCACGGCAGTCTGCGCGTCAGCGGCAACCAGAACCGGCCCACCGTCAGCCATTGCCCCCACGCCGTGAGTGCGAGCACGTACGCCGCCGAGCCGCCCAGCCCGCCGACCGCCCCCAGAAGCAGAGCCGCGTCCAGCGGCCACACCATCGTCCAGGGCAGCACCTGCTGGAGCAGGCCGATGACGGCATGTCCGCAGACAGCGAGTCCGGCAGTGACAGCGGCAGCAAGCATGAGGAACTGCCGGGTGGCGGTTGACCGGTTGACGGACAGCAGTCGCATCGGCGTGGCCGCGGCGGCGATGTCCACGGGTGCCTCGAAGGCTGCGACGAGTCCGAAGGACAAGCCGGCCGTCAGACCGAAGATCAGTCCCAGGGCCAGTGTGTCCTGAATCGCCGCGCCGATCAGATCCGCGCGCGGGATGGTTCCGGCCAACGCGCGAAACATCGCGTTCGTCCAGGCGTGTGCGACCCCCAGTACAGAGCCGCCCAGCAGCCCGACCCCGAAGCGCGTGAGGATCTCACGAACCGGCCTGTGCTCGACCCGGGGGGCCACGGCCGCCAGCCTGAGTCGTACCTGGGTCGGAACGGCCACGGTACGGCCCACCGCGGCCAGGGCACAGTGCGCGAGACCGAAGACGACCGCAGAGCAGAGCCCGAACACCGCCACCTCGAACATCGCTGGCCCCTGCACGGAGGGCATGTACCCGATGGAAAGGGCGAAAAGTACCACAATCCAGTTGGCTGCGAACATGCACAGTCCGCCCAGCAGCGCGGTGTGCAGGATGCGCATCGGCAGCCGTACGGACGCGCCGAGCCGCCACCAGGCAAGGTCTCGACGCTCGTGGGCACCGGTGGCCAGGCTGTGGGCGAGGTAGCCGAGCCAGCGTTCGGCTTGGTCAGGGTCGCGGTTGCGCTGTCCGGGGGCGGGGTCGGCCCGTTCGGGGGTGCGGTGCCGGTAGACCGTGGGCACGAAATTCGCCAGCAGATGTTCCTCGAGGTGGCGCCCGGTGGGAAAGCGCGCGGTGTCAAGCAGTTCGACAGGGTCGTTACCGGGCACCTCGCTGTACATCGTCCTGGCCAGGGTCACCATCAGCGGCGTTCCCAGGACCTGTCCGAGCTGGTTGCTCGCCGGGGTGTCACGGACCCGCAGTTCGTCCAGAACGGCATCCCACACGCCTGTGGCACCGCCGCTGCCTAGGGTTTCGCCGAGGCGGTCGGTCCGGGGCAGGTACGCGGCCAGATCCTCGACGGTCAGGTCGGCGAGTTCGACGCAGGCTGCCAGCACCAGAGGCGTGTGCACGTCGTGGACCGCACGGGCGTACTCGTCCCGCCGGCTGGTCAGGACCACTGGGTGGGACGTGGCGTTGAGTGCTTCCAGCGCGGGGCCGCGCAGGGCTTCGGCGAGCTCGTCGAAACCGTCCAGGACGGGCAGAATCAGATCGGAGTCGACGAGTTCGGCGGCCAGCGTCGCACCCTCGGGAGTCGTACGGGCCAGATGCGGGTGGTCCCGTAGAAGATGGTCGACCAGCAGGTCTCGCGGGGTGATGGTCAGCGGGTCCCAGGATCCGATGCTGAGAATGACCGGCACCCGGAGGGAGGAACTCGGGGCCGCGAGGAGATCGAGGACGAACCTGATGGCCAGGATGGACTTCCCCGAGCCGGCGCGACCGAGAATCACCAGTCGTTGCGACTCGACACTCCGATAGGTGTCGGCGACAGTCCGCAGGTCGCCGTTCAGGTCCAGATCCCGGGCAGGGACTCCCGGCTGCAGGCGCTGGATGTTCTCCGGACGGTCCATCAGGACGGCGGGAGCCGACTGGTATCGCACGGGCAAAGGGAACGGGTCGTGGACGCGACGATGTTTTTCCTCCCGCTGCCAGCGTCGGCCGACCTCGCGGGCCAGTGAGGCGGCGGCGTCGACGAGCGGGCCGGCCGGCGACGGCACGGCCTGCTCAGGGACGGGGAGCGGCGCGGCCGGTGCCGGTGGCCCCGGCTGGGTCTGGCGCTGAACGGCGGGTGGCGGTTCCCCCGGCTGACCGGTCGGTACCGGCTCCTCGGGCTGAGCAGCGGGGGTCGGCTCCCCCTGCGTACCGTCGGGTGTCATTACCTCGGCCAGATCGGCGAGGGCCGGCTGCCCGTCCAGGGTCGCGGTAAGCCGTTGCCACTCCTCCGGCTTCACGTTCAGGACTTCCGCCACCTTCTGCAACGTCCTCAGCCGGTGCTCGGGGAGCCTGCCGTTCTCCAGCCGGCCGATCGTGCTCACGCTCACCTCGGCCAGCTCCGCCAGCTGCTCCTGGGTGAGGCAGGCGCGTTTGCGCAGCTGACGCATACGCGTGCCTAACTCATTGGTCACTCCGGACTCACCTTCCATGGGCACCGGTACCGCCCGAGGGTATCGAGACGACCGGTCACGGATGACCGGTCACAGATGACCTCCCCCTGACCTGCACATGCCCTGTTCCCCGGACCCGGTGGGCCGCATCGTGGTCGTGCCGGCGGACCGTCGGTCACCTCGCACAAGGGAGTACCGGATTGAGACGTCCATCAGCCCGCCACCGACGCCTCGTCGGCGTCCTGGTCGCGGCGGCACTGCTCCCGGCCGTGTCCTTGGGATCGGCCGCCCGGGCGGACTCCCCGGCCGTCCCCGGCATCGACTTCACGGACGGCTTCGGTCTGAGCCAGGTCGCAGACGGCACCGAAGTACGCTCCAGCACCGACTTCACGATCACCGTCACCACACCGGAGGTTGCCGGCCCGCACCGTATCCGGATCTTCCTGCCCAGCGGGTACGCCGAGGATCCTGACCGGCGATGGCCGGTGACGTACTTCCTCCATGGGGGCGGCGGCAACGTGGACGATGCCGCCGCCGCCCCGGCCCTGCACTCCGACGCCATGATCACCGTGGTCCCCGACGGAGGTCTCAAGAGCTGGTACGCCGACTGGTACATGCAGAACACCGCCGTAGGGGCGGCCAACTGGGAGACCTTCCACCTCGAACAGGTCGTCCCCTACATCGACGCCAACTTGCGCACCCTCCCTGACCGCGAACACCGGGCCGTCACCGGGCTGTCCATGGGGGGATCCGGCGCACTCCACTATGCCCAGGCCAGACCCGACCTCTTCGGCCACACCTCCTCCCTCTCCGGCGGAATCGACTTCTCCATGGCCACGGTCCGCGCTGCCGTACTCGCCACGGAGCTCAACCTGCCCGGCGCCTGGTGCGCGCTCAGCACATCGAGCAGCCAGGGCTGCCCGACCTACGGACCGTACGTCGACAGCGACGCCGTCTTCGGCTCGCCGTATCCGGTCCTGGGCGCTGACCACCGCTGGAACGCCTACGACCCCGCCGCCCCGGCCAACCTGCCCAAGCTTGAGAACACCCAGGTCACCCTCTACACCGGGGACCAGGGCGTGATCGACGCCAACACGGCGACGGCCGCCCGCACGGTCAAGAACCGCTTGGACCAGCTCGGCATCCCCAGTCGGCTCGTCGACTACGGCAACGGCGCCTCCCTGTCCCCCCAGTGCGACGGCAGCCACACCTACGGGTGCTGGGGCCCTGCCTATGCGGACTACATCCCGCGCCTGGAGGCCGCCTTCGAAGCCGCCGCGAAGAACTGAGCCGGCAGGACTGGCACAAACCCGACCGAGCGAGACCTCTCCGAGGAGCGGACACCGAATGACCACCCGAAACGGTACGAAACTGGCCTCCGTCATCGGCGCCTTGTGCGCGACGGTACTGACGCTGTCCAACTCGGCGGCACACGCCGCCACCGCCGAGTCCGACCACTCCGACACGCTCGCCGCGCTCAAGGCGTTCCAGGCTGCGGCGGGGCCCGGCGCAGCCGTCCACGCCGGAAACGGAAGCGAGTCCTGGACCCTGTCGGCGGGTACGGGAACCATCAACGCCGACCGGCCCATCAAGGCCGACGAGCACATCCGTATCGGCAGCCAGACCAAGACCTTCACAGCGGTGGTGGTGCTGCAGCTGGCCGAGGAAGGCCGCGTCTCCCTGGACGCGCCGATCGATGACTACCTGCCCGGTGTCGTCACTGGCAACGGCTACGACGGCACCCGCATCACCGTGCGCCATCTGCTCCAGCACACCGGCGGTCTCGGCGCCTACACCCCCTCCCCCGGGCTGAAGACGCCTCCGCCGAACCCGGACGGCACCTTCAGCCTGTCGACGGTGGTGCGGTACGCGCTGGACGCCTCGCCCCCGGTCTCCGCCCCCGGTGAAGGCTTCACCTACTCCAACACCGGCTACTACATCCTCGGAATGCTCATCGAGAAGCTGACGGGACAGCCGGTGCACAAGGCCGTGACCGAGCGCGTCATCGAACCGATCGGTCTGCCCCACACCCTCTTCCCCGCACCCGGTGACCGCGCCCTGCCCACGCCGGCCGTCAACGGCTACCACGGCGTCCGGGTGGGCTCCTTCTACCTGTGGCTGCCGGCGGTCTCGTACGACCCCTCGCTGTTCAGCAGCGCGGGAGCCATGGTCTCCACGCTGGAGGACCTGAGCGCCTTCTACCAGGAGCTGGCCACCGGAAAGGTCCTCTCCGCGAAGAGCCTTGCCGAGATGCGCACCGTGCGGCAGGTGAACACAGGCACGGGCTACGGTCTGGGCCTCCAGACGTACGAGCCCTCCTGCGGCGGTACGGCGCGGGGCCACTCCGGTGGTGTCCTGGGCTACGAGACCTTCACCCTGACCATGGACGACGGCCGCTACGTCTCCCTCGTCACCAACGTGTTGGTGCAGGTCGGCCAGCGCCCGGACGCGCAGCTACGGCAGCTGCTGGACACGGCGCTGTGCGAGGACGCACCACAGCGCGACTGACGCCGACACACAGTGTCCCCGCGCGGTGTCCCCTCACCGCACCGTGGCACCACCGTCCGACGTGGCCGGTGTGCGCGTCGTGTCGGCCCCGTCTCCCGCGGGACGCGGCCGACACGACGGGGGAGCGCACACCGGCTGCCCCTCCAGCACACGCCCCGCCGCGCGCTCACCCCCCTCCCTCCCCTTGCCTATGAGCGCGCCCTCCGGTCCGGCTCTTCGTACGCCGGCGCCCGGTGTTCACCGCACTCCTCCCTCATCCCCTATGTCCCACGGCACCAAGGAGTTGACATGGCACACCGGTACCGGTGCGGCGAATGCAGGTTTGCCACCCGGTGGACCACCGAATCCGAGGTCGGCGACCTCGCGGCTGCCCACTACGCCGAAAACCACCCCGGACTCGCACTCGGCGGCATCGTCGAGATCAACCAGAAGAACCCCAACTCCACCGGGTGCCTGCCGATGCTCGGGATCGCGTTCCTCCTGCTGGTGATCGTCGCCACCTGCCAGCGGTAGGTCGCCAGCAGCCCGAGCAACCAGCGTCGTGACGGGTCGCACCTCCCCGTACGAGGCCGCCGCGTTCCGCGGACATGTATCTGGGCGGCCTGGGCCCACGCGGCTCCCTCGCTCGCCCACACAGTCTGCAATCGCGCGCTGGAGAACGCCCGGTGAGAACGCGCTCCCAGGACTTCAGCCGGACACACGAAAGGTCACAGTGCCATGGCGGACGACAACAACCCCCGTCTCACTCACCAACCGGACACAGCGCAGGCGCCGGGGGGCCCGGTGAGGCCGAGCGCGGCGGCAGATCCGACGGCGCCCCCTCCGGTACCGCCACTTCCGCCCGCGGTGCCGGGGAGGACGCCCAACGCCTCGTCGAGCCCGTGGTTCTCCGTACCAGGGCTGCTACGGGCCCGCCCCAGGCGTCGGAGTGCCGTCATCCTGGGCGGTCTCACGGTGCTGGTTCTCGCCCTGATCGGCGGACTTCTGTCGCTCACGTCCTCGTCCTCCGACTCGAAGGAGACACAGGCCGCGCACCGTGACCTGGGACCGTTCAGGGAAGCGGTCGACGATCTGGCCACAGCGCAGGGGTTGCGCTACAAGGACACCTCGGCGTTCGGCATCACCGACAACGACATCACCGTCACCGCCAGCGGCAGCCAGTTCAGCACCCCCTCCTCCGGGCGGAACGACAACGGCCGGGACGTGCTGCGCATCGGCGGCAAGACCTTCCTGCGCTGGCAGAAGGACCCGGCACCAGCCGCAGAGACTGATCCGGAAGCGGGCTCAGACGGCGAGGCGGGCGGCACTCAGCCCAGTGAGTGGACGGACGGACTGGACGACGGCTCAGTCCTCGTCGACGAGGCCCAGTCCCGTTCCATGGCTCCTGGTGAGCTGGCGGCTGAGCTGTCCGAGGCGTTGACCTCACTAGGGCCTGTTCGGGATCGTGATCATGTGGCGGGGGCAAGGCTGCGCAGCCAGATGATGGCGCCGCGCAGCTG
>NZ_JAESIF010000139.1:0-7126 GCF_016757295.1 Streptomyces sp. M2CJ-2
GTGTTCTACCAGCTCGGCCGCCCTCGCCGGATGCGGGCATCGGAACCGAGATCACGACCCCGAACAGGCCCTAGATGATCAACCGGCCACCCCCGTTCGCTCGCAGGATGCTGCGGTGCTCGTTGCGGCCTGCCTCGGACTGTTCACGGTGTTCGTCCAAACCACCCAGACAATCGGCACGCTGAGTGCCGTACAAGACGACCTGCGCATCGCCACCGCCGACCTGGTGTGGATTCCGAGCATTTACACCCTCGTCGTGGCCACCTTCGTGTTGGGCGCGGGAGCACTGGCCGACAGGCACGGCCGACGGCGAGTTTTCCTGGCCGGCGTTGTCGCGATGGCCGGCGGTGGACTTGTCCTGGTAGTCGCCGACAGCCTTTCGACCGTGCTGGTCGGACAGGCAGTCGCCGGGCTCGGCGGCGCGCTGATCACGCCGAGCTCGCTGGCCCTGATCACTCACCAGTTTGCCGACCCGAAGCGCCGTGCAGGCGCCATCTCGGCATGGGCCGCCGCCTCCGGACTCGGGTTGGCGATCGGACCGATCATCGCCGGCCTGGCCCTTCGGTCCTGGTCCTGGCATGCCGCGTTCTGGTTCAATCCATTCGTTGCCGCGCTGGCCGGGGTCGTGGCACTCGCGTTCGTCGCGGAGTCACGCGCACCCGGCCATCGCCTCGACCCGTCAGGCCTGTCGCTTGGTGCCGTAGGAATGGGCGCGCTGATCTACTCCTTGATCGAGGGCGGCAACAACGGCTTCGGCGGGGGCCGCTCGCTCATCACCGCGTTGGCCGCGCTGGTCGCCCTCGGGTTGTTCGTCCTGGTCGAGCTGCGCCACCGCGAGCCGATGCTCGACCTGAGGCTCATGCGCGACCCTACGTACAGCGCTTCGCTACTGCTGGCCGCAACCGTGCTGTTCGGCTTCGTCGGTGTCTCCCTGCTCCAGGTGTTGTGGATGCAGCGCGTCGGCGGGCTGACCGCGCTGCAAGTCGGCGTCGAGTTGCTCGCCGAGTTCGGGACCTTCATCGCTGGGTCGATACTCGCCGGAATTCTCGTGCGTCGGCTCGGTCCGCGTCCGTTGGTCATCGGCGGGCTGCTGCTCGCCGCGGCCGGCGCCGCACTCTTTGCCGACGTCAGCCCGGCCGACACCTTCACCGACTACGCCCCCGCGCTCGTGGTGTTCGGGCTCGGCTGTGGTCTCGCGAACGCCCCGTCCACGGTCCTCGCGACCGGGCACGTGCCAGCCGGTAAGGAGGGGATGGCGGCCGGCACCGTCAACGCAGCCCGCCAAGTCGGCGCGGTCCTCGGCACCAGCATCCTCGGCACGCTCATGACGACCCGTTTCGAGGATCGGCTCGCCACCGCTCCCCGTATGTCTCCGCAAGCTGCCACCGGTGTCGCTTTCACCGACGCAGTCACCCACGCTGTCGCCATCGGCGCAGTCGTGCTCCTGACCGGCGCGCTGCTGGCCCTGGGACTGTTCACCGTGGCCCAGCATCGAGCCTCCCGCCGCCCTTCCGGCATCACAAGCCTCGACCGGGCGTTGTCAGGTTGAGCGAGTACTTGGGGATGCGCGCGGTTTCGGGACGGGGCTGGCCGTGATGGTGACGGTGATTCAGGTTGCGGCGGGTCGGTCTGTGGTTCCGGTGGTCTGGTCCCAGGTGGCGAAGCGGGTGATCATCTCGGTGCGGTATTCGGGTGCGGTCATGAGGTGGCGGCGGGGCCGGAAGTGGGGTGAGATGCCGCTGAACGCGGCCAGGAACCGCTGTGTGGCACCCATCGAGCGCAAGTCTTTCATGGCGCGCTCGCGCTGCCGGGTGGGCTGGTGACTGTTCTCGGCCCGGTTGTTCAGGCCCTCGGGACAGCGGTGCCCGACCGAGGGCCTCACCTCGCGGTGGGCCGCTCCGAGGCAAACAGAGACGCTGCAGTACGATTCCCGTTCGCTTGACCGTACGGCTCTGGGGGACGGGTCTTGAGCGCCCAACTGAGAGAAACCGCGACGCAGTTGGCAGACATGCTCTGGCGTCGGCACACCGTGTACCGGGACCGGGCCGGGGGTGTGGTCATCCGGGGAGAGCATGTGCAGCGCTGGATCAGTCTGGCCCCCTCGGGCCGCAGGGACGAGATCCTGCTCCGGGCGGGCCGGATCCTCGACGGCGGCACCACCGCTCCGGCGCGTTCGGAGACGCTCGTACCGCTCGGTGCCGGCACCGGCGAGCTCGCCGCGGCCTGCCGCCGCCTGCTCGCCGAGACCGCCGCCGACGCCGCCCCGCCCGCCCCGGCGGCTCCCGGCCAAACCCGGCGGTCCGGGAAGCCGCAACGGCCCGGGCGTAAGGGGAGACGGATGAGCCTGGTCTCCTGGATGGTCCTCGCCTGTGTGGTCGGCGTCGTCGCCCTGTACGCCTACAGCACGGCGACGACCGGCACGCGCTGAGGAAAGCCCGCAGACCCAGGGGTCCAGCCGCCTCGCCCGGGAACACTCCGCCCACGAGACGCCCGGCCGGCTGGGCTGCCGGCACAGTGCGATGTGTCGGCTTCGTGTCAGTGAAGTGGCCGACAGTCGCCGTCGGCCGTCTTCCCGCTGGCCGCGGTGGGGGCGAGTGGCTGTCCGCCGCTGACACCGGTACCGAATTCCACTGTCATGAGGCGATAGCCCCCAGGTGGTCTGCCGGCATGAAGCCGAGAGGTCGCAGCCAGGCACTCGATGACCTGCCAGAGACTCCAGCGATGCGCATGGTCGGGATCGGCCTGGCAGACGAAGGGCGCACTGGTAGCCGGCCGGCCCGGCCCGCGACTGACCAACTGCGCGGACGACAAAGACCAGTTGATAAGACTGCCGACTCCCGGAATTCATCTCTGTGGCACACAGTGGCGAGGATCTTCGCACCGACTGCTCGACCACGGAGGCACACCCATGAGACCGACCCGCGCTGCTCTGCTCGTCGTGGCCACCGCCCTGACGCCGGCCCTCCTGTTCACCACCCCGGCGTTCGCCACCGGCTCGACGGCCACGTCGACGACTGTGACGGCCACGTCCGAGACGCCGGTGGACGAGATGTCGGAGGAGGAGCTCCGGATCGCGATCCTGCGCATCCTGGCGGACGAGGACAGCGGCATGGCGGTCGTCCGGGAGGCCAACAGGGCCCTCGATGACGGCAGTCCGGAGGCCCTGCGTGCCTTCCTGGAGACCGGCTACCGCCTCGCCCAGGCCGAGGACGACCGCGTCGCCATCTTCCGCATCCTGCACCTGGCGAACCAGAACGGTGACAAGGCGGTCATCCGGGAAGTCAACAAGGTTCTCGATGACGGGAGTCCGGAGGCCCTGCGTGCCTTCCTGGAGACCGGCTACCGCCTTGCCCAGGCCGAGGACGACCGCGTCGCCATCTTCCGCATCCTGGCCGACCTGACTATCAGCGACGCCCTCCGTGCGGCTGCCGAGGAGGCCATCGACGGTACGCCGGAGGAGCTGCGGTACTTCCTGGAGGTCGGGCAGTACGAGGTGGACGGCTAAGCGGCTTGCCTGAAGTTCTGCGCGTAATGCCTCGGCAGCCAGGGCGAGGCCCAGGGTGCGGCGGTGGTCAGCATCTGGGTGGGTGAGCGCTGCCGGAAGAAGGCGTGGACCTGGCGCAGGCGGCCGGGCCAGGTGACGGCGGTGTTGGCGAGGTGGGCCTTCAGTGCGGCCCAGATGCGCTCGACCGGGTTGTCGTGCGGGCTGTAGCGGGCGCCGAACAGCAGGCGCAGGCGGGGGTGGTCGGCCAGGTAGGTGGTCACCGCCTTCGCGTGGTGGATGCTGTCGTTGTCGCAGAGCACCGCGACGGCCGGGGCGTCGGGGTAGGCGGTCAGCAGCAGCTGAAGGAAGGCGATGAACGCGGCGGTATTGCGGCGGGAGAGGGTGTAGAGCCAGGCGCCGGTGGTCATTTCCAGGGCGCCGAAGACGGTGGTCTGCCGGTTCTTTCCCGGGGTGGCCACCTGCTGCCGCGTGCCGCGCGGGATCCAGCTCGCCCGGATGTGCGGCAGCAGGTGCAGGTGGGTCTCGTCCTCGGCCAGGACCGCCGACCCGGGCGGCAGGGCCCGCAGTTGCCGGCGCACGGCGGCCAGGGTGCGCCGCCGGTTCGGGTCGCCCCTGGCCGTCAGGCGGGGGCGGCGCCAGGCGGCCTGCTCGCGAGTGCGCCGGTGGACGGTGCGCGAGCTGATCTTCGGCCGGCCCAGGCGGTGGTGGATCCGGCGGATCGTCCACGGGCCGGGGCGGGTCAGCAGCCGTCTGATGCGCTCGCCCAGCCTCGGCCCGCCGAGCCGGGGCCGCCCCGGCCGGGGGCGGTCGGCCAGGCCCGGGGCGCCGTCGGTGTTGTAGCGGTGGATCCAGCGGCGCACCGTGGCCGGGTGGCAGCCGAGCAGCTCGCCGATCTCGTCCGCGGTCAGGCCGGCCCCGGACAGCAGCACCATCACGACGCGGGCGGCCTCCCGCCAGCGGTGATGCAGCAGGTGGTACAGATACTGGTACGCCGGACCGGAAGGGTTGGCGAACACGGATGCCGGACGCATACTGACCTTGACCTCGTCGGGTTTGCCACGTTTTGGTCAACGTCGATGCAACACCCGGCGAGGTTTTCGTGCCATCGGGGCCATCGCGCTCGGCCGACGCCGCCGCCCCAGATTCCACGCAGAACTTCAGGTCATCCGCTTAGATCCGCAACCGCGCCGGAAAGGCCATCCCAGCGCCGGCCCCAACGGGTCGGCGCTCCGGCGGTGGGGAACAAAGAGAGCTGAAGCTTCCCCAGCCGTACGCCTTCGCGTTGTACAGGAGACTGGCGCCCGAGGAATCGAGTGAAGATCGACCAACTTCGAATCTGCAGGTCACCGGGGCTGGTGTGAGTCGGCGTTCTTGCACTCGTACTGGTCGTGGGCGGTTGCCTGCTCCCAAGATCGTCTGTCAGGGGGCGACTTCGGTGCGGGTCAGCACGAGTAGCGCCCGCAGCAGCGTGGTCGCGTAGCGGGGCGACAGCCGCAGCTTGGCGAGAATGCGCCAGTTCTTCAGGTGCGCGAAGGCGTGTTCGCAGACCGCGCGGACGGACGCGATCAGCTTGTTGACCTGCTTCTTCGCCGAGGTGAGGGGCTTGGTGCGGGCGGCCTTGTAACCGGTGATGACCACCGGGTTGTCCGGGTCGTCGTCCAGGCCGGTGAAGCCGAGGTCGCCGATGGCGCCCAACTCGTGGGCGCGCAGGCGCTCGACGAGCTTGTTGTAGCGGGCGGTGGTGATCTCCGAGGAGCGTCCCGGGCGGGCCGCGGAGATCCACAGGAGCCGGCCCCGGTCGTCGGTGAGCGCGAGGAACAGCAGGCCGTGAGCCTTGTGTTTTCCGCTGTAGTTGCGGCGGTTGTCCGTTCCGGTGCGGCGCCGGGTGCGGATCAGAGTGCCGTCGATCAGGACGACGTGGCCACCCTTTCGGGTGACCTTCTTCAATGCGCGGTCCAGGCGCTCGGCCCGCGTGGCGAGCAGTTCGATCATCTCCATCACCCAGCGGCGCACCGTGGTCGCGGAGATGTTGTTGCCGCCCGCCATGTCGGCAAGCCGCTGGTCATGGCGCAGGACGGCGAGGACGATCGTGGCGATCCGTCCGGGCGGCAGCTTGCGCCACCTGGAGTGGATCTTCTTCAAGTGTCCGCGCAGCAGGTCGCCGAGGAAGGCCAGGGTGGCCGTGGACAGGGTGAGGCTCGACTGGTAGACAACCGTCTCAGTGCCCCTGGCGGAGCTGGTCTTGTTTCGCATACGACATCAACTGCCGCCGGGGGCACGGACGTTACGGCCAGGACGCAGGCCGTCGCGCCCGCCCGTGTTCACAGTGTGGTGGTGAACTTCCCGTCCGCGAGCTTGCGCAGCCAGCCCCGCTCGGCCAGCCGGTTCAGCTTCGCGCGCATCGCCTCCGAACGGGCCGGCTCCAAGGAGATCACCAGCTCACCGCAGACCTGCTTCACCATGACCGGTCCGTCGGCCCGCCGCACCACGCCCATGATCCGCTGGTAGTCAGCGGGCAGGACCGTCTCGTCCATGCCCCGCTCGCATTGCGGCACCGCCAGTACCGCACGGCCCGCGACCTGCCCGGCGGGCGGCGTCACGGGCCGCTCGGCTTCGGCGCGCGCCTGCTCGGCCAGCCGACGCGCGACTCGTTCGGCGACAGCGAGTTCCTCCAGCTCGTCACGGACCTCCCGCAACTGCTGGCTCAACTTCTCTGCCTGCAACTCCAGTTCGGCCCTGCGGACCGTGATCAGCTCACGAAGGTCCGCTTCCGCGTCCTGAGCCACCTTGATGTACCTCCCGCCCGGATCGTACGGATATCCGCCTCACACGCGCCGGAGAATCCACAGATTCGTCATCGCCGAAACGGCAGACGATCTTGAGGTCCGACAAGCACCCTCGACCAGCACGAGCACACGATCAACGACTCACACCAGCCCCGTGACCAGTGACTTCAAGATGGTGGATCTTCAGTGAGGTTGGGGTGTGTCAACTCAACAACCAAGATCAGCCGTTAAGTTGGCTCTGCCCACATTCGGTGGTGACGCTTTGTGGCCATGGTTGCTGACGGTGGAGTACGCAGGTCGGAGGGGTGCTCGCGGTTGCCAGGCGGGACTCTCGTCTCCGGACGCAGCCGTCGTCCTCTCCATGAGCTGCGAGATCCGGGCCCAGACGAACGTGACGCTCGGTTACCACCGAATGTGGGCCAGAGCCGTTAAGTTGACACACCCCAGCGGCGTCCCGGAGCCTCATGTCGGCCGGGTGGGTTTCCCCCGGTGAGACCGTTGCCGGACTCAGGCTGTGGAGGGGGCAAGCGCTGCGGCCAGTTCCCTGAGGGCCAGGTCGACGTCGGAGTCGGAGGTCCGCCAGTTGCTGAAGGCGGCGCGGATGCATGGGACCCCGTGCAGAACCGAGGGCGTCATGAATACCTTTCCACGGTCGTTAAGGTCGGCCAGGACCAGGGCCGGATCTCGGTCCGTGGTGAAGCAGGCGACGTTGAGCTGGACGGGTGCCAGCAGCCAAGCACCCTCGAGGCGATCGATGCCTGTACCGAAGCGTCGAGCGTTGTCGATGTTGTTGCTGACGATCTGCTGCAGGCCTTGTGCCCCATACGCTGCGATG
>NZ_JAESIF010000014.1:0-144408 GCF_016757295.1 Streptomyces sp. M2CJ-2
GCCGCGGCGCCGGCCGCCAAGGCCCCGGCGCAGGTGCCCGCTCCGGCGAAGGCCGCCACCGCCCCCACCCCGGCCGCCCCCGCCAAGCCCGCCGCCGCGAAGGCCCCGGCCGCCAAGGCGCAGCCCGCCGACGAGGCCAAGCAGGGCCCCGAGCAGGTGACGCTGCGCGGCCCGTCCGCGGCCGTCGCGAAGAACATGGACGCCTCGCTGGAGGTGCCCACGGCCACGTCCGTGCGCGCGCTCCCGGTGAAGCTCCTGTTCGACAACCGCATCGTCATCAACAACCACCTCAAGCGTGCCCGCGGCGGGAAGATCTCCTTCACCCACCTCATCGGCTACGCGATGGTCCAGGCCATCAAGGCGATGCCGTCGATGAACTGGCACTACGCGAAGGTGGACGGCAAGCCCACCCTGGTGAAGCCGGAGCACATCAAGTTCGGCCTCGCCATCGACCTGGTCAAGCCGAACGGCGACCGCCAGCTGGTCGTCGCGGGCATCGAGAAGGCCGAGACGCTGAACTTCTTCGAGTTCTGGCAGGCCTACGAGGACATCGTCCGTCGCGCCCGCGACAACAAGCTGACGATGAACGACTTCACCGGCGTCACCGTCTCGCTGACCAACCCCGGCGGCCTGGGCACCGTCCACTCCGTGCCCCGCCTGATGCAGAACCAGTCGGTCATCCTGGGCGTCGGCTCCATGGACTACCCGGCCGAGTTCCAGGGCACCAGCCAGGACACCCTCAACAAGCTCGGCATCTCGAAGGTCATGACGCTCACGTCGACCTACGACCACCGGGTGATCCAGGGCGCCGCCTCGGGAGAGTTCCTGCGCGCGGTCGCGAACCTCCTGCTCGGCGAGAACGACTTCTACGACGAGATCTTCGAGGCGCTGCGCATCCCCTACGAGCCGGTCCGCTGGCTCAAGGACATCGACGCGTCCCACGACGACGACGTCACGAAGGCCGCCCGCGTCTTCGAGCTGATCCACTCCTACCGGGTCCGCGGCCACGTCATGGCCGACACCGACCCGCTGGAGTACCGCCAGCGCAAGCACCCCGACCTGGACATCACCGAGCACGGGCTCACCCTCTGGGACCTGGAGCGCGAGTTCGCGGTCGGCGGTTTCTCGGGCAAGACCCTGATGAAGCTGCGCGACATCCTGGGTGTGCTGCGCGACTCGTACTGCCGCACCACCGGCATCGAGTTCATGCACATCCAGGACCCGAAGCAGCGCAAGTGGATCCAGGACCGCGTGGAGCGCACGCACTCCAACCTGGAGCGCGAGGAGCAGCTGCGCATCCTGCGCCGGCTGAACGCCGCGGAGGCGTTCGAAACCTTCCTGCAGACCAAGTACGTCGGCCAGAAGCGCTTCTCCCTGGAGGGCGGCGAGTCCGTCATCCCGCTGCTGGACGCCGTTCTGGACTCGGCCGCCGAGTCCCGTCTCGACGAGGTCGTCATCGGCATGGCCCACCGCGGCCGGCTGAACGTGCTGGCCAACGTCGTGGGCAAGTCGTACGCGCAGATCTTCCGCGAGTTCGAGGGCAACCTCGACCCGAAGTCGATGCACGGCTCCGGCGACGTGAAGTACCACCTGGGCGCCGAGGGCACCTTCACCGGTCTCGACGGCGAGCAGATCAGGGTCTCCCTGGTCGCCAACCCGTCCCACCTGGAGGCGGTGGACCCGGTCCTGGAAGGCGTCGTGCGCGCCAAGCAGGACATCATCGGCAAGGGCGGCACGGACTTCACCGTCCTGCCGGTGGTGATCCACGGCGACGCGGCCTTCGCGGGCCAGGGCGTGGTGGCCGAGACCCTGAACATGTCGCAGCTGCGCGGCTACCGCACCGGCGGCACGGTCCACGTCGTCATCAACAACCAGGTCGGCTTCACCGCCGCTCCCGAGTCCTCGCGCTCGTCGATGTACGCGACGGACGTGGCCCGCATGATCGAGGCCCCGATCTTCCACGTGAACGGCGACGACCCGGAGGCCGTGGTCCGCGTCGCGCGGCTGGCCTTCGAGTTCCGCCAGGCGTTCAACAAGGACGTGGTGATCGACCTCATCTGCTACCGCCGCCGCGGTCACAACGAGTCGGACAACCCGGCCTTCACGCAGCCGCTGATGTACGACCTGATCGACAAGAAGCGCTCGGTGCGCAAGCTGTACACCGAGTCCCTCATCGGTCGTGGCGACATCACCCTGGAAGAGGCCGAGCAGGCGCTGCAGGACTACCAGGGCCAGTTGGAGAAGGTCTTCACCGAGGTCCGCGAGGCGGCGTCCCGGCCGTCGGCCGCCGAGCCCTCGGAGCCGCAGGCCCAGTTCCCGGTGGCGGTGAACACGGCGGTCACCTCCGAGGTCGTCAAGCGGATCGCCGAGTCGCAGGTCAACATCCCCGACCACGTCACCATCCACCCGCGTCTGCTGCCGCAGCTGCAGCGCCGGGCGGCGATGGTCGAGGACGGCACGATCGACTGGGGCATGGGCGAGACCCTCGCGGTCGGCTCGCTGCTCCTGGAGGGCGTCCCGGTCCGGCTCTCCGGCCAGGACTCGCAGCGCGGCACCTTCGGCCAGCGCCACGCGGTCGTCATCGACCGCCAGACGGGTGCCGAGTTCACGCCGCTGCTGTACCTGTCCGAGGACCAGGCCCGGTACAACGTCTACAACTCCCTGCTCTCCGAGTACGCGGTGATGGGCTTCGAGTACGGCTACTCGCTGGCCCGCCCCGACGCGCTCGTGATGTGGGAGGCGCAGTTCGGCGACTTCGTCAACGGCGCGCAGACGGTCGTGGACGAGTTCATCTCGTCGGCCGAGCAGAAGTGGAACCAGACGTCCGGCGTGACCCTGCTCCTGCCGCACGGCTACGAGGGTCAGGGCCCGGACCACTCCTCGGGCCGCCCGGAGCGGTTCCTGCAGCTCTGCGCGCAGAACAACATGACGGTCGCGATGCCGACCCTCCCGTCGAACTACTTCCACCTCCTGCGGTGGCAGGTGCACAACCCGCACCACAAGCCGCTGGTCGTCTTCACCCCGAAGTCGATGCTGCGTCTGAAGGCGGCGGCCTCGAAGGCGGAGGAGTTCACCACGGGTCAGTTCCGCCCGGTCATCGGCGACGACTCGGTCGACCCGGCCGCGGTCAGGAAGGTCGTCTTCACCGCCGGCAAGGTCTACTACGACCTGGACGCCGAGCGGCAGAAGCGCGGCATCACGGACACGGCGATCATCCGCCTCGAGCGCCTGTACCCGCTGCCGGGTGCCGAGCTCCAGGCGGAGATCAAGAAGTACCCGAACGCCGAGAAGTACCTGTGGGCCCAGGAGGAGCCGGCGAACCAGGGTGCCTGGCCGTTCATCGCGCTCAACCTGATCGACCACCTCGACCTGGCCGTCGGCGCCGACGTCCCGCACGACGAGCGTCTGCGCCGCATCTCGCGTCCGCACGGCTCGTCCCCGGCCGTCGGTTCCGCGAAGCGGCACCAGGCCGAGCAGGAGCAGCTGGTGCGTGAGGTGTTCGACGCCTGACCGACGCCGTCACGGGTCGTTCCCGACCGGGCCGCACCCCCTCTCCGGGGGTGCGGCCCGGCCCGTTTGCGCACACATATCCTTGTCCTCATGTACTTCACTGACCGTGGCATCGAGGAACTGGAGAAGCGGCGCGGCGAGGAGGAGGTCACCTTCGAGTGGCTCGCCGAGCAACTGCGGACGTTCGTCGACCTCAACCCCGACTTCGAGGTGCCGGTGGAGCGCCTGGCGACATGGCTGGCCCGGCTGGACGACGACGAGGACGACGAGTAGGCGAGTACACGGGTAGCCGAGTAGCCGAGTAGCCGAGTAGCCGGGTAAACGAACAGGGGGCATTCGGTCGCGCAGCGCGCCATGAGCCGACCGGGGCGTTCCCGCCCGCTCCAGCCCCTCTCGCCACTCCCGGCCCCGGCTTCCGGCCTGGGACCGTTCCGTCGACACGGCCATACACCAGGGCATTTCGCCCCTCCTGCATGAGGACTGATCACCAGAACGAGTGCCTTGACTTTCCCTGGCCGCGATATATCGTGAATCACGTGAGACGCGATATGGCGCGTCGGGGTTCTTGCGTGCCGGGTGCCCGTCGCCGGTGCCACTCCCGGTCGGCCGTCCCGTCGCCTCGCCGTCCGGCAGTCAGGCAGTCCGGCCCAGGAGGTTCCACCATGTTCGAAAGGTCCGTCTCGGAGCCCGTGAAGCTCACGTTCGACGAGCCGGTGAGCGAGCTCCGCATACGCATCGTCAACGGAACGGTGAACGTGGTGGGGACGGACGAAGGTTCCGCCCGCCTGGAGGTCTCCGAGATCGAGGGGCCGCCCCTGGTGGTCACCCAGCAGGGCGGCACCCTCACGGTGGCCTACGAGGACCTGCTCTGGAAGGACTTCCTCAAGTGGCTGGACCGCAGGGGACGGCACCGCAGCGCGGTGGTCTCGCTGGCGGTTCCGGCGCAGGCGCGGGTCGAGGTGGGGGTGGTCGGTGCCGGGGCCGTGGTCTCCGGGGTCAAAGGGCCGTCGGTGGTGCGGGGAGTCACGGGCGACACGACGCTGGTCGCCCTCTCCGGCCCGGTCCGCGCGGACACGGTGTCCGGGAGCGTCGAGGCCCAGTCCGTCACCGGTGACCTGCGGTTCAACTCGGTCTCCGGCGATCTCACCGTGGTCGACGGGTCCGGGTCCACGGTGCGGGCGGACTCGGTCAGCGGCTCCATGATCGTGGACCTCGCTCCCGACGGTCCCACCGACATCCGGCTGGCCAGCGTCTCCGGCGAGATCGCGATCCGACTGCCCGATCCGGCGGACGCGGAGGTCGAGGCCAACACGGCGAGCGGCTCCGTCTCCAACGCCTTCGACGGCCTGCGGGTGCACGGCCAGTGGGGCGCCCACAAGATCACCGGCCGGCTGGGTGAGGGCAACGGCAAGCTGCGGGCCACCACCGTCTCCGGTTCCATCGCCCTGTTGCGCCGCCCGCCCCGCGAGGAGGAGAGCGAGCCGCAGGACGCACCGGCCACGGCCGGCGGAACGACCGACGGCACGACCGACAAGAAGGTGCTCTGACATGGCCCCCGTCTTCGCCCACGGACGCCTCCGTCTCTACCTGCTGAAGCTGCTGGACGAGGCCCCGCGCCACGGCTACGAGGTGATCCGCCTCCTCGAGGAGCGCTTCCAGGGGCTGTACGCACCGTCGGCGGGCACGGTCTACCCGCGCCTGGCCAAGCTGGAGGCGGAGGGCCTGGTCACCCACGCCACCGAGGGCGGCCGCAAGGTGTACTCCATCACGGACGCCGGCCGTGCCGAACTGGCCGACCGCAGTGGTGAACTGGCCGATCTGGAGCTGGAGATCCGGGAGTCGGTCGCCGAACTCGCCGCCGAGATCCAGGCCGACGTCCGCGGCGCGGCCGGCGACCTGCGCCGCGAGATGCGGGCCGCCGCCGGCCAGGCCCGCCAGGGGCGGGACGCGGAGAAGGCGACCGAACCCGACCACGGCCCCGGCGACTTCACGGGCCCCGGCGAGAAGGACGCCTGGCAGGCCGCCAAGGAGGAGATGCGGCGCGCCAAGCAGGAGTGGAAGGAGCAGGCCCGGCGCGCCAAGGACGAGAGCCGCCGCGCCCGCGACGAGGCTCAGCGCGCCCGCCGTCAGGCCAAGGAGGCCCAGGACCGGGCCACCGCCCAGGCCCAGGAGGAGGTGCAGCGCATCGCCCGGCGGGTGCAGGAGCAGATGCAGGACCACTTCTCACGCGGCGACTGGCCGACCGGCCTGCGCGAGGGGCTGGGTGAACTGGTCAAGGAGGTGGGCGAGTTCGGCAAGGACTTCGGCTTCGGCCGCACCGGCACGGAGAGCGGCACCCCGACGCCCGGACCGTCGTACTCCCAGACCCCGGAGGACTTCCCGGCCGACTACACCCCGGCCTGGGCGCACGAGGGCGCCACGGACTCCCCCGGCGACCCCGCGCGGGACCTGGACCGGCTGCTGGACCGGTTCCGGGACGACATCCGCGACGCGGCCCGCGACCACGGCATCACCCCGGATCAACTCCGCGACGCCCGTCGCCATCTGTCCACGGCGGCAGCCCAGATCGGGGCACTGCTGCGCACGCCGAAGCCCTGACCCTTCTCCCCCGTACAGGACCCTCGTCAGGGACTCGTGGGTGGCCCTGTGATCGGTTCCGACGGCCGGCCCGGAGTCCGGACCGGCCGTCGACACGAACTGCGCACCCTGTGACCCGCGAACCTACGGAGCCGTGAGCACGATCTTGCCGAACTGCCCGCCCGCCTCCATCCGCTCGAAGCCTTCCCGCGCCCGGTCCATGGGCAGTACCTCGTCGATGACGGGGCGCACACCGGTGGCGGCGCAGAAGGAGAGCAGGTCCTCCAACTCGTCCTTGGTCCCCATCGTCGACCCGACGACCTTGAGTTCCAGGAAGAAGATCCGGGTCAGCTCGGCGTGCGAGGGCCGGTCCCCGCTCGTGGCCCCGGAGATGACGAGCGTGCCGCCGGGCCGCAGCGACTTCACCGAGTGGGACCAGGTCGCGGCCCCCACCGTCTCGATGACCGCGTCGACCCGCTGCGGCAGCCGGGCCCCGGGCTCCAGCGCCTCCACCGCGCCCAGTTCCACGGCCCGCTTCCGCTTCGCCTCGTCCCGGCTGGTGGCGAACACGCGCAGCCCCGCGGCCCTGCCCAGCACGATCGCGGCGGTGGCGACGCCTCCGCCGGCCCCCTGCACCAGGACGGAGTCACCGGGCCGCACCCCGGCGTTGGTGAACAGCATCCGGTAGGCGGTCAGCCAGGCCGTGGGCAGGCAGGCCGCCTCCTCGAAGGACAGTTCCTTCGGCTTGGGCAGAACGTTCCAGGTGGGCACGGCGACCTGCTCGGCGAACGTGCCGGGGTAGCGCTCCGTGAGGATCGACCGGGGCTCGTTCGGACCCACCCCATGGCCGGTCTGTCCGATCACGGAGTGCAGGACGACCTCGTTGCCGTCCTCGTCGACCCCGGCGGCGTCGCAGCCGAGGATCATGGGCAGTTTGTCCTCCCCCAGGCCCACACCCCGCAGGGACCACAGGTCATGATGATTGAGTGAGGCGGCCTTCACGGTCACGGTGCTCCAGCCGGGACGGGCCTCGGGAGCCGGGCGCTCTCCCAGCTCCAGACCGGAAAGCGGCTGGTCACGGTCGATTCGGGCGGCGTAGACAGCGAACATGACCTTGACGATAGGCCGCCCGTCCCTTTGACGGAACAACGCGGCACTGTGAGCCACACCTTCTTGCCGGCACGCCGCACCGCACCACGGCGCCCCGCCCGCCTTCCGGCGCCCGGCCCGCGCTGTGTGCCCGGCCGCCGGGGAAAACAGTCGGCCCCGTCCACCCGAGGACGGGGCCGACACAGCTCCGCACGTCTCAGCGGCGGGCGACGCCCTCCGCACGGGCGGCCGCGGCCACCGCCGCGGCCACCGCCGGAGCGACCCGCTCGTCGAACGGGGACGGAATGACGTAGTCGGCGGAGAGGTCGTCCCCCACCACCGACGCCAGCGCCTCGGCCGCCGCCAGCTTCATGCCCTCGGTGATCCGCGAGGCACGCACCTGCAGCGCCCCCGCGAAGATCCCCGGGAACGCCAGCACGTTGTTGATCTGGTTCGGGAAGTCCGACCGTCCGGTGGCCACGACCGCCGCGTACTTGTGCGCGATCTCCGGGTGCACCTCGGGGTCGGGGTTGGCCATGGCGAAGACGAAGGCGCCCTTCGCCATCGACGCCACCGCCGACTCCGGCACCGTGCCGCCGGAGACGCC
Source organism: Streptomyces sp. M2CJ-2 (assembly GCF_016757295.1). Lineage (NCBI taxonomy): Bacteria > Bacillati > Actinomycetota > Actinomycetes > Kitasatosporales > Streptomycetaceae > Streptomyces > Streptomyces sp. M2CJ-2. The sequence goes on from NZ_JAESIF010000014.1 coordinate 7,784, forward strand.
GATGAAGACGTCGGCCCCGTCCAGCGCGGTCTCCAGCGAACCGGAGATGCCGGCCTTGTTCGTGAACGCCGCCACTTCCCGCTTGATCGGCGTGAGGTCGTCACGCTCGCGCGAGACGACGCCCTTGCGGTCGGTCACCGCGACATCGCCGATCCCGGCTTCGACCAGCATCTTGGCGATCGCGACACCGGCCGCGCCGGCGCCCGAGATCACGGCCCGCAGATCACCCAGCGCCCGCCCGCTCAGCCGCGCCGCGTTGCGCAGCGCCGCCAGCGACACGATCGCCGTGCCGTGCTGATCGTCGTGGAAGACCGGGATGTCCAGCCGCTCCTGCAGCCGCCGCTCGACCTCGAAGCACCGGGGCGCCGAGATGTCCTCCAGGTTCACCCCGCCGAAGGACGGAGCGAGCCGGACCACGGTCTCGACGATCTCGTCCACGTCGGTGGTGTTCAGCGCGAGCGGAACCGCGTCCACGCCGCCGAACTGCTTGAAGAGGATCGCTTTTCCCTCCATCACGGGGAGGGAGGCCTCGGGGCCGATGTCACCGAGTCCCAGCACGGCCGTACCGTCGGTGACGACGGCGACGACCGAGGACTTCCAGGTGTAGTCGTGGACGAGTTCCGGCTGCTCGGCGATCGCGCTGCACACCTTCGCGACGCCGGGCGTGTAGGCCAGGGACAGATCGTCCCTGTCACGGAGCGGCACGGTGGCCTGCACAGCCATCTTGCCGCCGCGGTGCAGCGCGAATGCCGGGTCGATGGACTCCAGGGGCTCGGCCCCGCCGTCCTGTTCGGTATGACCGTTCCGGCTTTCGCTGTCGCTGCGAGGATTGACAATCTCCGCTGCCACTTGGTTGACCCCTTAATCGTTCTTGGTTTGAGGGTTGCCGCTCCGGGTGAGGAGCGGGCGGGACCGCGCAGGGCCCGGTGGGTTGATGCGTCGGGCACAGACGCGACGGGCGCGCCGCACACGCGCCCTGGATCCCCGGATGAGGGGTGTAAAGCACCTTCTTACCGGACGGACGCCTTCGGCGACGAGTCCATAACGCAAAGGTCACATGCGGGCGCCAGGGTTCATCATCTGATTTCAGGACAATCCACTGACAGATGGTTGACAAACGCTCGAGACATGGCAAACACCCTGGCTGGGCGACCAATACCACGCCATGTACCGGAGATCTTCCGGTCGGAACGAAGTATTCCCGCAGACCGTCCGGCCGTGTTGGAACGAATCAGTGCGGTTCGAGCGCCACCCGTTATCCGATTTTGACATGGCGACCCCACTGGATGGAGCAGTCCGAATGGCAAGATGCGGTAATCACACGAGGTCGCGACACTCGAAGACGTGTGCTCCCGTCGACCCGCGGCACTGCCGGTCCCCATCGGCAGTGGCCGAACCCATCGGCATTCCACTCATCCGCCGGAGGAACCACCATGGCCGCACGCACCACCCGTCGTACCCCCGCCGCCAAGTCCCGACTGGCAGCGGTCGGCGCGATCGCGGTCGCAGGCACTCTGCTCATCACCGGCTGCGGTGACCAGACCAAGGACAACGGCTCGAAGAGCAGCGACACCGCCTCGACGAGCGCCGCCCCGCTGGCCGACAAGCTGCCCCAGTCGATCCGTGACAAGGGCGTCATCAAGGTCGGTTCGGACATCGCGTACGCCCCGGTCGAGTTCAAGGACGACTCCGGCAAGGTGGTCGGCATCGACCCCGACCTCGCGGCCGCCATGGGCAAGCAGCTCGGCGTGACGTTCGAGTTCCAGAACGGCACCTTCGACACCCTTATCGGCGGCCTCGCATCCAAGCGCTACGACATCGCGATGTCGGCCATGACCGACACCAAGGAGCGACAGGAGGGCATCGACGCCAACACCGGCAAGAAGGTCGGCGCCGGCGTCGACTTCGTCGACTACTTCACCGCGGGCGTCTCGCTCTACACCAACAAGGGCGACGACCAGGGCATCAAGACCTGGGACGACCTGTGTGGCAAGACCATGGCGGTCCAGCGCAACACCTTCTCCCACGACCTCGCCAAGGAGCAGGCGCAGAAGTGCGAGAAGGACGGCAAGAAGACTCTGAAGATCGAGGACTTCGCGACCAACCCCGAAGCCGAGACCCGGATGCGCTCCAAGGGCGCGAACGTCGTCTCCGCTGACTTCCCGATCGCCGCGTACTCCGTGAAGAACTCCGGCGGGGGCAAGTACTTCGAGATCGTCGGCGACCAGGTCGAGGCGGGCCCGTACGGCATCGCCGTCGCCAAGGACAACACCGAGCTGCGGGACGCTCTGCAGGCGGCCGTCCAGGCGGTCATCGACAGCGGCGAGTACACGAAGATCGTGGAGAAGTGGGGTGTCGCAGACGGTGCGATCACCGAGGCCAAGATCAACGGCGGCTCCTGAACCGTCCCGTTCGACGTGGCTCTGAAAGGCTCCATCTGTGACTGCTGACGTCAACAGGACGACCGGTCCCGACGCAATGCCCCCCGCCGGGCCGGAGGCCATCAAGGCTGTTCCGGTCCGGCACCCGGGGCGGTACGTGTCCGCGGTCGTCGCGCTCGCCCTTCTGGGCGCGGTCGTCTATGCCTTCGCGCAAGGCAAGATCAACTGGGGTGCGATCCCCGAGTACTTCTTCGACGACCGCATCATCGACGGTGTCCTGAACACCCTGCTACTCACGGTGCTGTCGATGGTGATCGGCATCGCCGGCGGCATCCTGCTCGCCGTGATGCGCCTGTCGAAGAACCCGGTAACCTCGTCGATCGCGTGGTTCTACATCTGGTTCTTCCGTGGCACACCGGTCCTGGTCCAGCTCTTCGTCTGGTTCAACCTGGGCCTGGTGTTCGAGTACATCAACCTGGGTCCGGTCTACAAGGACTACTGGTCGTCCTTCATGACGCCGCTGCTGGCGGCGTTGCTCGGCCTGGGCCTCAATGAGGCCGCCTACATGGCCGAGATCTGCCGCGCCGGTCTGCTCTCGGTCGACGAGGGACAGACCGAGGCGTCGCACGCCCTGGGAATGAGCCACACGAAGACGCTCCGCCGGATCGTCATCCCGCAGGCGATGCGCGTCATCGTGCCGCCGACCGGCAACGAAGTGATCAACATGCTGAAGACGACCTCGCTCGTCTCGGCTGTACAGTTCTACGACCTGTTCAAGGAGGCCCAGGACATCGGCCAGAACGCGGGCTCACCGGTCGAGATGTACTTCCTGGCAGCCGCCTGGTACCTGATCATGACCTCGATCCTGAGCGTCGGGCAGTACTACATCGAACGGCACTACGCCCGCGGTTCGAGCCGCTCCCTGCCGCAGACACCGCTGCAGCGCTTCAAGGCCGCGGTCCTTCCCACTCGCCGCCCGAAGGGAGTCGCGGTATGAGCCAGTCCTCCCCCGCCATGGTCAAGGCCGAGGGGGTCCACAAGTCCTTCGGCCCCGTGGAGGTCCTCAAGGGCATCGACCTGGAGGTGAAGTCCGGCGAGGTGTTCTGCCTCATCGGCCCCTCCGGCTCCGGCAAGTCCACCTTCCTGAGATGTATCAACCACCTCGAGAAGATCAACGCCGGGCGTCTGTACGTCGACGGGGAGCTGGTCGGCTACCGCCAGAAGGGCGACAAGCTGTACGAGCTCAAGGACAGCGAGGTCGCGCTGAAGCGCCGGGACATCGGCATGGTCTTCCAGCGCTTCAACCTGTTCCCGCACATGACGGCGCTGGAGAACGTCATGGAGGCGCCGGTACAGGTCAAGGGCGTGGGCAGGGGGCAGGCCCGGGAGCGTGCGGGGCAGCTGCTGGATCGCGTGGGCCTGGCCGACAAGGCCGGGAACTACCCCTCCCAGCTCTCCGGTGGCCAGCAGCAGCGCGTGGCGATCGCGCGGGCGCTCGCCATGGACCCCAAGCTGATGCTGTTCGACGAGCCGACCTCGGCACTCGACCCGGAGCTGGTCGGTGACGTCCTCGACGTCATGCGCGACCTGGCCGAGTCGGGCATGACCATGATCGTCGTCACCCACGAGATGGGCTTCGCCCGCGAGGTGGGCGACAGCCTGGTCTTCATGGACGGCGGCGTGGTGGTCGAGTCCGGCCACCCGCGCGACGTCCTGACCGACCCGCAGCACGAGCGCACGAAGTCGTTCCTGTCCAAGGTGCTCTGACACCGCGCACGGGTACGCACGGGGCGAAGGCCCATGGCGAGGGGGCGGCACGGATCTCCGTACCGCCCCCTCGCCATGGATCCGCGTGGCTCACTTGAGCGCCAGCAGCAAGGTGTCCGAAGGGGAGCACCACACCGGTCGGGCCTCGGCGAACCCCTTCTCGCGCAGCACGCGCGCGTGCCACGCCGCGGACGGCATGTCGCCGTCGGCGTGCTCGCCGTAGATCTCGAAGCGGCGGGCGGTGGGCTCGGCGAGGGCGGGGTCCTTGGCGGCGAGCTGCCACCATTCGGCCCAGTCGAGGACGGCACCCTTTTTGGCCTTTTTGGCCTGATCCATGCGTGCGTGGCGCAAGGCGCGCTCGGCCGCGTTGATCCCGGGGGTCGTCTCGTCGATCATGTGGTCCGCGTTCATGAAGACACCGCCGTCACGGACGAGGCCGGCGACCCGTCCGTAGAGATCCGCGAGGGGTTCGTTGTGCAGCCAGTGGAGGGCGGTCGCAGTCAGCACGGCGTCGTAGGAGTCGTGGGGGAGCCCCGTCGGCCAGTCGGGGTCCTTCAGGTCGGCCGTCACGAAGGTGACCCGCGGGTCGCCCGCGAAGGTGCCCTCGGCGATGGTGAGCAGCGCCGGGTCCAGGTCGACGCCGGTGCTGGTGGCGTCCGGGAACCGGGCGAGCAGGCGGGCCGTGATGGTTCCCGTGCCGCACGCGAGGTCCAGCACACGCGGGGAGGTGCCGACGACGGCCTCCACCATGTCGAGCATGACTCGCAGCCGCTCCTCGCGGTCGGGCATGTACCACTCCTGCTGCCGGTCCCAGCTCTCCTGCCAGGCAGGCCAGTCGGCGGCGGTGGTGGTCCCGGTGTCCGCGTCCGTCATGAATCCGCTCCTTCACCCATGCCACGTAATACCCTGTAAGCGCGATCGCCTGTTACTCAAGCGCTGACATGACCATAAAGCCACCACGTAAGGACTGCAAGTGGAACTGGCCTATTACTCGGACTATGCCGTGCGCCTCGTCAACACCGAGGAACCGGCCCGGGGCAAGGACACCCTGACCTCGGTGGAGGCCGTGCGCGCCCTGTTCGGCGCCAACCAGTCCGCGGCGCGGCGCGCGACCGATGCGGACGTGACCCGGTTCCGCTCGGTCCGGGCCCGGCTGCGTGCGGTCTTCGAGGCGGCGGACAGCGGCGACGAGACGCTCTCCGTCGACCTGCTGAACTCGCTGCTGCTGGAGTTCCCGGTGAGCCCGCAGATCTCCGGGCACGACTTCCGTGACGACGACGGCCGTCCGCTGTGGCACATGCACCTGGCCGACCATCCGTCCAACGCGACCGCCGGCTACGCCGCCATCGCCGCGATGGGCCTCGCCTTCCACCTCACCGAGTACGGCGTGGACCGCCTCGGCCTGTGCGAGGCCCCGCCCTGCCGCAACGCCTACCTCGACACCTCGACCAACCGCTCCCGGCGCTACTGTTCCGACCGCTGCGCCACCCGGGCCAACGTGGCCGCCTACCGCGCCCGCAAACGCCTGGAGGCCGAGCGGGCGGAGAACACCGGCCGCACCGCCGACAGCACCCAGCCCACCAGCGCCAGCGGCGACCGCCGACCCGGTCTGCGCGGCCGGTAGCGCAGACGGACCCGGCCGAGCACCAGATCGTCGGGCACCACTCCGTAGTCGGTGCTGTCACCGCCGGCGTACGTGTTGTCCCCCAGCACCCACCAGCCGCCCTCGCGCCGTTCGGCGGCCCGCTTCACCACGAGCAGGTCCTGCTGGAACGGGTGCCGCAGCACCACCACGTCGCCCGGCTTGATCCGGGCCCCGTAATGCACCAGGAGCCGGTCCCCGTGGTACAGCGTGGGCACCATGGACGGCCCCGTCACCTCGGCCACCCCGAAGGGCAGCGGTGCCCCCGCCCGCTCGGCATCCTGCGACAGCTCCGGCATCACCCGGCACCTCCCCGGTTCTTCCTCCACCAGTCTCAGTCTGTCCCCCGACTTTTGTCCTAGGCCCCCGGGGGCACTCGCCAAATCCACTCCTCCACGGAGTAATGTCCCCTGTGAGAAGACGATCACGAGGAAGGATTGCTCCATGCTTTCCCGCCTGTTTGCCCCCAAGGTCAAGGTCAGCGCCCACTGCGACCTGCCCTGCGGCGTGTACGACCCCGCCCAGGCCCGCATCGAGGCCGAGTCGGTGAAGGCCGTCCAGGAAAAGATGGCCGGCAACGACGACCCGCACTTCCAGGCCCGCGCCACCGTCATCAAGGAGCAGCGCGCCGAGCTGGCGAAGCACCACGTCTCCGTGCTGTGGAGCGACTACTTCAAGCCCCCGCACTTCGAGAAGTACCCGGAGCTGCACCAGCTGGTCAACGACACCCTGAAGGCCCTGTCGGCCGCCAAGGGCTCGACCGACCCGGCCACCGGCCAGAAGGCGCTGGACTACATCGCCCAGATCGACAAGATCTTCTGGGAGACGAAGAAGGCCTGATCTTCGATCATGCTCTCTGACCTGCGATTACTTCGGTTGCAGCGTCTCCCTGTCCGCACCCGGTCCGCAGGCCGCCGAGCACGGCGTCCATGACGGTCCGGGTGCGGTCTTCTTCGCCCGGCCAGAGGTGGGCGAGGAGGGCGGGCCCATCACCGAAACCGGCGTCCGCGAGTTCCGCGTGGAGCCATGGCCGACGCAGTTGATCTTGAATGGCGGAGGACCCCGGCGGGTGGGCCGGAGCCCTGTCGAGTGGGTCGCGGGGCTGGTCAGTGACCGGCTGCGAGTTCGCCGCTGAGCTTGCCGTGCAGGTGAGCGCTCGGGGTGTCGAGCCCGGTGATCTCGACGGTCTTGCCGCGCTGGGCGTACTTGGTCTCGATCGCGTCGAGGGCGGCGACGGAGGAGGCGTCCCAGATGTGCGCCGAGCTCAGGTCGATGATCACCCTGTCCGGGTCGGTGGCGTAGTCGAACCGGCCCACCAGGTCGTTGGAGGAGGCGAAGAACAGCTCGCCGGTGACCCGGTAGACCACCGTCTTGCCGTCGGGGTCGGCCACGGCGGTGACCTCGGCGAGATGGGCGACACGCTTGGCGAAGATCACCATGGCGGTGACGGAGCCCAGGACGACGCCGATGGCGAGGTTGTGGGTGACGACGACTGCGCCGACGGTGATCACCATGACGGCGATCTCGCCGACGGGCATCCGCTTGAGGGTCTTCGGGGCGATGGAGTGCCAGTCGAAGGTCGCGAACGACACCATGATCATGACGGCGACGAGGGCTGCCATGGGGATGTCGGAGACGACCGGGCCGAAGACGATGCACAGCACCATCAGGAACGCACCGGCCAGGAAGGTGGACAGGCGGGTGCGGGCGCCGGAGACCTTCACGTTGATCATCGTCTGGCCGATCATGGCGCAGCCGCCCATGCCGCCGAAGAATCCGGTGACGATGTTGGCGACGCCCTGGCCGATCGACTCGCGGGTCTTGTCGGAGTGGGTGTCGGTGATGTCGTCGACCAGCTTCGCGGTCATCAGCGACTCCATCAAACCGACCAGCGCCATCGCGAACGCGTACGGGGCGATCGTCGTCAGGGTGTCGAGCGTGAACGGCACGTCCGGCAGGCCCGGCACGGGCAGGGAGGACGGCAGTTCGCCCTTGTCGCCCACGGTCGGCACCGCGATGGCCGCGCCGACGGTGATCACGGTCAGGATCACGATGGAGACCAGCGGCGCCGGGACGACGGTGGTGATCTTCGGGAAGAACACCATGAGCGCGAGACCGCCGACGATCAGCGGGTAGACAGCCCATGGGACGTTCCGCATCTCGGGGACCTGGGCCATGAAGATCAGGATGGCGAGCGCGTTGACGAAGCCGACCATCACCGAGCGCGGGATGAACCGCATCAGCTTCGCCACCCCGAGCGCGCCCAGGACGACCTGGATGACGCCCGCGAGGACGACTGCGGCCACGAGGTGGCCAAGACCGTGCTCACGGTTCAGCGGGGCGATCACGAGGGCGACGGCGCCAGTGGCGGCGGAGATCATCGCCCGCCGGCCGCCGACGATCGAGATGACCACGGCCATGGTGAACGAGGCGAACAGACCGATCGCCGGGTCCACACCAGCGATGATCGAGAACGAGATCGCCTCGGGAATCAGGGCCAGGGCGACGACCAGGCCGGCCAGGACCTCGGTGCGCCAGACCTTCGGGTCGGAGATCCAGTCGGGCTTCAGGCCACGCAGGCGCGCAGCCGGGGACACAGCAGTGGCGGCAGAAGACAAGGGAGACGGAACCTGTCGTGCTCGGGCACACCCCGTTCGGCAGGCCGGGGCACGCGGGAGGACGCGGGAGCCGGACCGGCACCCCGCGGGCGGCTCCTCGCGGAGCCGGAAGCGGAAAGCGGAAAGAGGACGGGGCTGGGAACGGCCGTCAGCGCGGCCGGGCTCGCGCCCGAGGGCGAAGCGTCACGGCGGGCAGGCGGCGGCACCGGGCGTCACGGGCTCGCGCACGCTTCTCTCCTGCAAGAATCGGAACTTCGCCGGGGGCACCATCGGCCCCGACACGGCAACGGCGAGGCGGCGGAACGCCGCCCCCACCAACAGCAACTCTACTCTAACGTTAGAGTAGAGATGAGCGGCAACCACCCGGGGCGAGGCCGCCGACAAGGAGAAGGGCCAGGGGATCACGGGCGTGGACGGCAAGCACATGCAGATCGGCGAGGTCGCCGCACGGACCGAGCTGTCCCTGCGCACGATCCGCCACTACGAGGAGGCCGGCCTCGTCGCCCCCTCCGCACGGTCTCAGGGCGGGTTCCGCCTTTACACCGAGAACGACGTCGCCCGCCTCATGGTCATCCGGCGGATGAAGCCGCTCGGCTTCACCCTGGACCAGATGCGCGACCTGCTCGACGCCACCGATCGCCTCGACGCTGACGCCACCCTCGATGCCGACGAGCGCGAGGCCCTCCTGGAACGCGTCCGCACCTACCAGCAGAACGCCGCCGAACAGGTCGAGAAGCTCCGCGTCCAACTCTCCCGCGCCGAAGACTTCGAAGGCACCCTGCGCGCCCGCCTGGAACGGAACGCGCCCGCCGCCCGAGCCTGACGACGGCTCCCGCAGGCGTCAACCGTCGATACGGGCCGCAAGAGGCAAGGGCCTGGCGGAGCTGTTCGACGTCCGGCACCCCGGACAGACCGCTCACGGTCCGGCAGGCCGGCCCCGGTGCCCGGCCGGGCCGGCGAACGGGTCACGGCCGTTGATCAGGATCGTCGGCGAGCCGGTGAACCCGCACCGCTCGACTTCTCGCGGTCACGGGGCAAGCACGGGTGCGCGTCAGGAGACGGAACGCGGGCCTGTTTCCTTCGTGGGGGCCGCGTTCTCGGCGGACTCGGTCCGGAGGGGCCCGGCGGGGGCGTCGGCGACGGCATCGCGGTCCGGGTACCGCTCGCACTCCCGGTTGCCGCACGGTCCGTGGACCCAGGTCGGGACCCATGCGCCCAGCGTCTTGTGACGCCGGACGACCATCTCCACTGGCTGTCCGCAGGCGGGACAGACCGGCTCGTCGCTGCCCATGTCCCCAGGGTAGGCCCGACTGCGGTCCAGCGCTTCCTGCTGTACGTCCGAACCAGCACGCCGTTCATGAACGGCGTGCTGGTTCGGACGCGAACTCCGTCACCGGGAAGTCCACGCCGGACATCGACAGGCCGGTGCCCTGCACGATCGGGTTCGTGGAGCGGATCGCGGCCACGACCGTGCCGGAGAAGGTCGAACAGGCCGCGGAGTCAGAGGGAGGAGAGCGCAGTGGTCGTCAGCGCCGGGCCCCGTGGCGGCCGGTGGCGGGTACGGCCCGCTCCCTGGCGGCCGGTACAGCTGGCACAGCCGGCACAGTCTCGCGTTCGGCGCCCGCGGGCCAGACGATCTCGACGGGGATGCCTCGGGCGCGGGCATACGTCACCAGATGGGCGGTGGCGTCGCGGCCGTTGGACGGCGACCCGTCCCAGACCGCCAGGAGGAGGCCGCTGGAGGCGACCATCCGCTCGTCCGCACCGACGCAGGAATCGCGGTGATGCGGGTCGTACTCCAGCAGCCGCGCCTGGTCGGCGAGGTTCAGCAGCTCACCGGCGGCCATCCGGTCGCGCCTGGGCGGCATGGCGGGAACCCCGTGGTCCGTGGGGATGACGACGATCAGACGGCGGCCCGACGCACGCGCCGCGCGGCCGAACGCCAGCGGCGCTCCCGCCCCGCACCGCACCATGGCCGCTCCCCGGGCGCAGCGTTCCTCCAGACGCTGTCGCAGCTCGCACTCCACCAGTTCGAGCGCGCGCGGGGTGAGATCGGCGTGCCCGACCAACGCGATCTCCCCGCCCGCCCCTCCGTCGTGTCCCGCTCCGTTGCCACGCGCCGTTGTACTCATCTCGCCCCTGACAGTCCTCGGCCTCCGGTCCCCGGCCCGATCCCTGGCCAGTGAAGCCGGGGCACGGGCCGGTGACCAGGGCCGAACGTCCCTGACTCGGGAGGTGAGACCGAGAAGGGGGAAGCGGGGCGGTCAGGCGTGCTCGAAGGGCCGGCCGACCGCACGAGTGCGAGGTTCGCGCCACATCGGCCACATGTGGGGGCCGTCCGGGAGGAGCAGGGGCTCGCCGGCCGGGGCGAAGCCGAGGCGTTCGTACAGCACGCGGCTGCGGAGGCTGCTCGCCTCCAGATAGGCCGGCCGCCCCTCCCGGTCGCAGCGGTCGAGGACCGAGCCGATGAGCGCGGTACCGAGCCCCTCGCCCTGCCGGGCGGGTGTCACGCCGATCATCCACAGGTACTCGTGGGCCCGCCCGGAAGGGTGGATGCCCGCCGTCAGCCGGCCGATCATCTCCACCCGCTCGTTCTCCGGGTCGACGGCACGGCGTACCTCGGCCGGCCCCTCGTCGTCCTCGGGCGTCCCGTCGCCGTGCTCGGCCGCCGGCACCGACAGCCACAGCGCGCACGCCGAGCCGTCCTCCGTGACGTCGACGCGTCCCTCGACGAGCACGAGGTCGGTGAAGGCGGCCATCAGCCTGTGGTGCGTCGTACGGCGGTACTCCTCGCCGGGGAAGACCCAGCTGCTCACCGGGTCGTCCTGTAACGCCTCGTCCAGCAGCCGGACCAGCAGTTCCCGGTCCCCGTCCCCAGCCGTCCGGATCGCCACGCCCACGTCCACCCCTTCGCCTCAACTCTCTTCTACCGTACGGGTGTTGAGCCTAACGGGAGGGTGGCAGCAGACGCTTGCCGACATCTCGTCCGGCCGCGCCGCATGCCCGGTGGGTCCCGCACACCGTGGGGAAGTGCGGGACCCGCCGGGCGGTCTACGCGGTGCGCCGGGTCACGAACTCGGCGAGGGCCAGCAGACCGCCCGCCGCCTCCGGGTCGGGCACCGCGCGAGCGAGTTCCTGCATCACCCGAGCCATGCGGTCGGCCGCCTGGGCCTGCGCCCAGTCGCGGCCGCCCGCCCGTTCCACGGTCAGGGCGATGTACTCCAGGTCCTCCTCGTCCGCGTGCGGAGCCCCGTACAGTCCGGCGAGTTCGGACGCCGCCGGGGTGCCGGAGGTGAGCGCGGCGACCACCGGCAGGGATTTCTTGCGGGCTGCCAGATCCGCGCCGACGGGCTTGCCGGTGTGCCGGGGGTCGCCCCATATGCCGATCACGTCGTCGATGAGCTGGAAGGCCAGCCCCGACTCACGGCCGAACGCGTCCAGTGCCGCCACGTCCGCCGCCGCGGCATCGGCGTACAGCGCGCCGAGCGCGCAGGCGCAGCCGAGCAGCGCGCCCGTCTTGGCCTCGGCCATGGCGAGGGTCTCCTCGAGGGTGACCTCCCCTGGGTCGCGCCCCTCCATGGCCGTGTCCGCCTGTTGTCCGGCGCACAGTTCCACGACGCAGTCCGCCAGCCGGGCCACCGCGGCCCGGGACGCGGGGTGCGGGTCCTCGGCGAGCAGCCGCAGGGCGAGCGCGTGGAGGGCGTCTCCGGCGAGGATCGCGTCGTCGTCACCGAACACGGTCCATGCGGTGGGCCGGTGGCGCCGGGTGGTGTCCCGGTCCATCACGTCGTCGTGCAGCAACGTGAAGTTGTGGACCAGTTCCACCGCGGCGGCCGCCCGTACCGCCGCCGCCCGGGCCGCGGGCCCGCCGAGGGCGGAGGCCGCGGCGAGCACCAGTGCGGGGCGGATGGCCTTGCCGGACCCAGCCGCGGCCGGGGTGCCGTCCGCGTTCTCCCAGCCGAAGTGGTAGAGACCGATCCGGCGCAGCGGGCCGGGCATCGAGCCGATGGCGGCCCGCAGCACGGGGACGACCTCGGCCCGCGCCCGCTCCAGCAGGATCGCCGCCTCGTGACACTCGGCGGGTCGGTACTCGCTCTCCGTCTTCGGCTCGGTCATCGATTCCGTCATGGACTCACCTCTGGACCCGTCTCGAAGGATGAGCGGAGGTGGTACTTCCGCCTGCGTCACGCGCGCACCCCCAGGGTGTACCCGCCCGAACGGGCGGGGACACGGCGTACGCGCCGAAAGATCGCGGAAGGTCACCGCCAGCGACCGATCTCGACGTTCTCCAGGACGCCGAGCGCGTCCGGCACCAGGACGGCAGCCGAATAGTAGGCCGTGACCAGGTACTTGATGATGGCCTGTTCGTTGACGCCCATGAAACGCACGGACAGGCTCGGCTCGATCTCGTCGGGGAGGCCGGACGCCCGCAGTCCGATGACGCCCTGCTCCTCCTCGCCCGTACGCAGCGCGATGATGGAGGTCGTACGCTCCTCCGTCACCGGGATCTTGTTGCACGGGAAGATGGGCACACCCCGCCAGGTGGGGATGCGGTTGCCGGCCATGTCGATGGTCTCGGGGACGAGTCCCCGCTTGTTGAGCTCGCGGCCGAACGCGGAGATCGCGCGCGGGTGGGCGAGGAGCAGCTTGGTCCCGCGTCGCCTGCTGAGCAGTTCGTCCAGGTCGTCGGGGGCGGGTACGCCGTCGTGCGGCTGGATCCGCTGGTCGTACTCGCAGTTGTGCAGCAGACCGAAGCCCCGGTTGTTGATGAGTTCGTACTCCTGGCGCTCCTTCAACGCCTCGACGGTCAGCCTGATCTGCTGCTCCGTCTGGTTCATGGGCTGGTTGTAGAGGTCGGCCACGCGCGTGTGGATGCGCAGCACGGTCTGGGCGACGCTCAGTTCGTACTCGCGGGGCTTGGCCTCGTAGTCGACGAAGGTGTGCGGGATGTCCGGTTCCCCGCTGTGGCCGGCCGCGAGATCGATCTCCCGCTCACCGTACTTGTTGGTGCGCTGACTCGGGACGGAGCGCTGCTCCCGGAGGTGCCCGCGCAGTGTCTCGGACCGCTCGGCGACCTGCTCGACGGCGTCACGCGGCAGGACGAGCACGGTGCAGGCGGTCAGGGTGCGGGTGGTGTACTCCCAGATGGCGCCCTCGTCCAGAAGTGCCTGGTCGCCGAAGTAGGCGCCGTCGGCGAGGATTCCGAGGGACTCGTCGCCCCCGTAGGGGCCGGTGCCGACCTTCTCGACCCTGCCGTGGGCCAGCAGGAACACCTCGTCGGCCGGACTGCCGAACGAGGCGATCACCTGGCCGGCCCCGATCTCCCGCTGTCGGCAGCGGGTGGCCAGCTCCGCGAGCACTTCCTCGTCCTCGTACGACCGCAGGGCCGGCAGCTCGCCCAGCTCCGCCGGGATCACCTCGACGCGGTCACCGGTCTTCACGAAGGTCACCCGTCCGTCCCCGACGGCGTAGGTCAACCGCCGGTTCACCCGGTACGTACCACCCTGCACGTCCGTCCAGGGCAGCATGCGCAGCAGCCAGCGCGAGCTGATCTCCTGCATCTGCGGTACGGACTTGGTGGTGGTGGCCAGGTTCCGCGCCGCCGCCGTGCCGAGACTCTGCTGCTGCCGGGTCTGCTCCGTGCGGACCTCTTCGCCTACCGACATAAGGAATTGCCCTCCCAGTTGTGACCGGCGCCCATCCGTGCCGGACGCCGGTCTCCGAGACAGACCCTTCCTCACGGAACGTGGCTGCGGTATTACCCGAATGAGCGGGAATGGATCTTCAAATCCATGGGCATTCATGGAGGTTCCGTTCAGCGGCGGCCCGGCGACCGGACATTGTCCGGATCGGCTCGTACGGGGCTCGGGCGATGGGTGGCGCTCGCTCCGTTCAGGTACAAGCACCGTACGAGGCGGCCGCGACCGGCGGCCGTCGCGGCGCGAGAAGGAGGGGCGGCCATGGCCCCACCCATGTCCGCGAGCGCGTTCCTGAGCGCTCTGAAAGCGGAGGGCCTCAGAGTCGTCGAGGTCGGCGACTGGCGCGATCACAACCGCAATCACAAGGGCCCCTGGGGCCCGGTCCACGGCGTGATGATCCATCACACGGTCACCCGGGGCAGTGCCCGGACCGTCGAGCTGTGCCGCAAGGGCTACGAGGGTCTGCCGGGGCCGCTGTGCCACGGCGTCATCACCAAGGACGGTCGGGTCCACCTCGTCGGCTACGGCAGGGCCAACCACGCGGGCCTGGGCGACGACGACGTGCTGCGCGCCGTGATCGCGGAGAGGTCGCTCCCCGCGGACAACGAGCAGAACACCGACGGCAACCGGCACTTCTACGGCTTCGAGTGCGAGAACCTGGGCGACGGGGACGACCCCTGGCCCGCGGCGCAGCTGGAAGCCGTCGAGAGGGCCGCCGCCGCGGTCTGCCGTCGCCACGGGTGGAACGAACGATCGGTGATCGGACACCTGGAGTGGCAGCCCGGGAAGGTGGATCCGCGCGGGTTCACGATGGCGTCGATGCGGACGCGCATCCGTGACCGGCTGAAGTGACGCGGCGTCCGGGGACGTACGCGGGTGTGCGGGGCGCCGGGCCCGGCCTGGCGACAATCCGTCGGAAGCTGTCGCCCGGCCCCCTGGGTGCGCGGGAAACCCGCTTCTAGCGTGGTGGGCGACCCCCTCCCCCCAGGAAAAGGCCCCGCCATGCAGTACGTCGCCCCCATCGGCATCGGTGTTCTCTACGCCCTGCTGATGTCCCTCGTCCGCGAGCCGCACCGGCGGCGGCTGAACGCCGTCATGGTCGCCGGCGCGGGCGCCGCCTACCTCAGCGGGGGCGGCCTGGGCGGCTGGGAGTTCGCCTTCACGGCGCTGATCACCTATGTCGCGTTCCGCGGCCTGGACTCGTGGACGTTCATCGGCTTCGGCTGGCTGCTGCACACCGCGTGGGACGTCGTCCACCACCTCAAGGGCAACCCCATCATCCCGTTCGCCCCCACCTCGTCGCTGGGCTGCGCGATCTGCGATCCGGTGATCGCCCTGTGGTGCCTGTGGGGAGGCCCGTCCCTGATCGGCCTCGCCCGCCACCGGGGCCGCGGCCACCGCCGCGACACCCCCGCCGAGGCCGCCGGGCAACCCGGCACCGGGGAGCCGGTCCCGAGCGGCAGTTCGAACTGACGAAGGACATCGGCCACGCGTTCGCCCGCGGCACGACCGACGGCGGCGGAATTCAGCCATGCTCGCCCCGGACGGCCGGCGCCCGCCCCACCCGGTGCTCAGCTCCTCCCGCCGGGCGACAATGGCCCGGTGACCAGCTCGGACACCCCCGACCCCGCATCCGCCGCCTCCTCCGCCGACCGCGCGGGCCTCGCGGCTCTGCACCCCCGCCTGCCCTCACCGGTGCAGGACGTCGTGGACGAGCGGTTCGAGCGGCGCGGGGTGCGGCTGCTGCTGAAACGGGACGACCTGATCCACCCGGAACTGATCGGAAACAAGTGGCGCAAACTCGCGCCGAATCTCGCGGCGGCAGCCGGCCGGACCGTGCTCACCTTCGGCGGCGCGTACTCCAACCATCTGCGGGCCACCGCCGCCGCCGGCCGACTGCTCGGTCTGCGCACGGTCGGCGTGGTGCGCGGCCAGGAGCTCGCCGACCGCCCCCTCAACCCCTCCTTGGCCCGGTGCGCGGCCGACGGCATGCGGCTGCACTTCGTCGACCGGGCGACCTACCGCCGCAAGACCGCGCCCAGCACCTTGGCAGCCGTGCTGCGCGCGGCGGGCACCGAGGACGCGTACGTCGTCCCCGAGGGCGGCAGCAACCCCTTGGCCGTGCGCGGTTGCCGGGCGCTCGGCGAGGAGCTGGACGGCCGGGCCGACGTCGTCGCGGTGGCGTGCGGCACGGGCGGGACGCTCGCCGGGCTGGCCGCCGGACTCGGCTCCGGCGCTCGCGCGCTGGGCGTTCCGGTACTGAAGGGCGGCTTTCTGGCCACGGACATACGCGCCCTCCAGACCGAGGCGTTCGGCGGTCCGCTCGGCGACTGGAGCCTGGACGACCGCTTCCACTTCGGCGGTTACGCCCGTACCGCCCCGGAGCTCGAGGAGTTCGCCGCGGACTTCGAGCAACGCCACGGCGCACCCGTCGAACGTGTCTATGTCGCCAAGTTGCTTTACGCCCTTGTCTCCCTGGCCGAGGAGAACGCGTTCCCGCGCGGGAGCACGGTCGCGGCGGTCGTCACCGGCCGCCCCTTCCCGTGAGCACCTGAGCACGTGAGCACCTGACTGCACGGGCACGGTGGCAGACTGGTTCCAGTATCTCGCCGAGCACGTCCCGGTGTGACGCGAGAGGACTCCGGCAACGGACGGTTCGACCGTGTGACGTCTGGGTACGTCAATCCGGCGCGCGCTCTTCCCTTTCGGGCCCGCAGACCCCTAGCCACGGAGTGTATCCGTGGTTTTACTATGAGTGACAGTGTGGGTCGGGGTCCCGGGGACAGGACCGTCGGGAGCGCGGTAGCGTCACCGCTGAACCACGTATCGCGTTGCCCGGGGGCGACCCCGGCCCTGAACGCTTGTACCACCTTGGAGGTGAGGGTGTCCCAGATCGCAGGCGAGCCCGCGACCCAGGACTTCGTGGAAGTCCGGCTGCCGGCTGCGGGTGCCTACCTGTCGGTGCTGCGTACGGCCACGGCCGGTCTCGCGGCCCGGTTGGACTTCACCCTCGACGAGATCGAGGACCTGCGCATCGCGGTCGACGAGGCCTGCGCGATCCTGCTTCAGCAGGCCGTGCCGGGTTCGGTGCTCAGTTGCGTCTTCCGCCTCGTCGACGACTCGCTCGAGGTCACGGTTTCGGCGCCGACCACGGACGGTCACGCTCCCTCGCGTGACACCTTCGCGTGGACCGTCCTGTCCGCTCTCGCGGGCAAGGTCTCCTCCGCCGTGGACGACGACAAAACCGTTTCGATCAGCCTCTACAAACAGCGCGGCGCGGGACCCGGGCCGACGTGAGGAACGAGGACGGGCCGGTGCGGGACGAAGAACGCGGCACACGGGGGCTGCCTGCCGAGCGGATGCCGGGCGGTATCGACGGCATCGACGCCATCCCGGAACAGGCCCGGCCCCACCCGGAGGACGACTCCGCTCAGGCCGGTCCGCCGGGCGGCGGGCAGCCCGGCGGTGTCGCACGGAGCACGCCCGAGGCCGGGCGGCGGCCCGGGGCCTCCCCCGGACACCGGGAAGCCCCGGCGCGGGCGAGGCCGACGGCGGGGGACGAGGCGAGCGCTCGGGGAAGGGCGACGGGCGGGACGATGAACGAGCACGAGCGACACGCCGAGAGCGAGGTGCCGCGGACGCCGAGCGCCCAGGGTGTCCGGCACACCCCGGTGACGCACGGCGCCCAGCGCGACCCGCAGGACCGCAGCGGGGCACGCGCCTTGTTCCTCGAGCTGCGCACCCTGCAGGACGGCAGCCCCGAGTACGCGGAGCTGCGCAACCGGCTGGTCCGCATGCATCTGCCGCTCGTGGAGCACCTCGCGCGCCGTTTCCGCAACCGCGGGGAACCGCTGGACGACCTGACCCAGGTCGCCACCATCGGTCTGATCAAGTCGGTCGACCGCTTCGATCCGGACCGCGGCGTGGAGTTCTCGACGTACGCGACCCCGACGGTCGTCGGCGAGATCAAGCGGCACTTCCGCGACAAGGGCTGGGCGGTGCGCGTGCCGCGCCGGCTGCAGGAGCTGCGGCTGGCGCTGACGACGGCCACGGCCGAGCTCTCGCAGTTGCACGGCCGTTCCCCCACGGTGCACGAGCTCGCCGAGAAGCTGGCGATCTCGGAGGAGGAGGTCCTGGAGGGCCTGGAGTCCGCCAACGCGTACTCCACGCTGTCCCTGGACGTCCCCGACACCGACGACGAGTCCCCGGCGGTCGCGGACACCCTGGGCGCCGAGGACGAGGCATTGGAGGGGGTGGAGTACCGCGAGTCGCTCAAGCCGCTGCTGGAGGACCTCCCTCCGCGCGAGAAGCGGATCCTGCTGCTGCGCTTCTTCGGCAACATGACCCAGTCGCAGATCGCGCAGGAGGTCGGCATCTCGCAGATGCACGTCTCCCGGCTGCTGGCCCGCACGCTCGCGCAGCTGCGCGAGAAGCTCCTCGTGGAGGAGTGAGCGGGGAGTGAGCCGCCGCGCGGTGGAGCGAGCCGCCGCGGCGGGAGTGAACGCCGACGGCGCCCGAACGGCAGCGGCGGCCCGGGGGGAAAGCTACTTCTCGGAGTTCCCGGGCCCCCGGATGCCGAGGGCCCGGGTCGTCTCGGGGTTGAGCAGCAGCACCAGGGCCGTCACGGCCACCACCGCGAGCACGATTCCCACCGGGATGGCCACGCTGTCGGACCGCAGCAGGTTGTAGGCCACCGGCAGCGCCAGGAGTTGGGTGATGACGGCCGGGCCGCGGCTCCAGCTCCGGCGGCCGAGCAGTCCGCGCGCGGCGAGCAGCGGCAGCAGCGCGAGCACCACCAGCGTGAGTCCGCCGGTGACGGCCTGCTGCCGGTCGTCCGGCTGGCCGGTGAGCCCGCGGACCAGCATCCAGACCCCGCCGGCCAGCAGGCCCAGCCCCTCCAGGGCGGCGAGCCCCGCGGCGTACGTCAGACGGCGCGGGCGGGGGCCGGCGGCGTCCGGAGTGGTGGTGGGGGTCTGCTCGCTGCTCACCCCTGAAGGGTAGCCCTCGCCCGTACGCGTCCCCGTGCCGAGGTTCGCGCCCCTGGCCCCACCCCGCATCCGTTTCCGATCACCCCTCGGCCTGGGCTCCGGTACCGCCCAGTAGGTACCCTGCAACGCATGCGTGCACTTCTCGTGGTCAATCCGGCGGCAACCACCACGAGTGCGCGTACGCGCGATGTGCTGATCCACGCGCTCGCCAGTGAGATGAAACTGGAAGCGGTGACCACGGAGTACCGGGGTCACGCACGGGATCTGGGCCGGCAGGCGGCGGAGAGCGACGACATCGATCTGGTGGTGGCCCTCGGCGGCGACGGCACGGTCAACGAGGTCGTCAACGGCCTGCTGCACGCCGGCCCCGACCCGGAGCACCTGCCCGGCCTCGCCGTGGTCCCCGGCGGCTCCACCAATGTCTTCGCCCGCGCCCTGGGCCTGCCCAACCAGCCCGTGGAGGCCACCGGCGTCCTGCTGGACGCGCTGCGCGAGAGCCGCGAGCGCACCGTCGGTCTGGGCCTGACGTCGGGCACGCCGGGGACGGACGACGAGGCCGTGCCGCCCCGCTGGTTCACGTTCAACGCGGGACTGGGCTTCGACGCCGGGGTGGTCGGCCGGGTGGAACAGCACCGTGAGCGGGGCAAGAAGTCCACTCACGCGCTGTACATGCGTCAGGTGGTGCGCCAGTTGCTCGGAGAGCCGCGCCGTCGGCACGGGGTGATAACGCTGGAGCAGCCGGGCGAGGAGCCGGTCACCGATCTGCTGCTCTCCATAGTGTCGAACGCCTCCCCGTGGACGTTTCTCGGCAATCGCCCGATCTACGCGTCGCCTAAGGCCTCGTTCGATACCGGCCTCGACATCTTCGGTCTGAAGCGGCTGTCCACCGCCGCCGTTGCCCGGTATGGCACCCAGTTGCTCACTTCGTCCCCCGAGCGCGGGCCCCGGGGCAGGCATGTGGTCGCCGGACACGATCTGACCCAGTTCACCTTGCATTCGAAGGTGCCACTGCCCCTCCAGATGGACGGTGACCACCTCGGACTGCGCACCAGCGTGACGTTCACAGGCGTTCGCCGTGCACTGCGTGTGATTGTGTGAGCGGAAAAGGCTAAAGTCCTTTCACTCGAACGTTTAGACCAGGATCCACCCCATAGAAGTACGGCTGTGACCTAGTCGACACCGATGAATCAAAAAAAACTTTCCGGAAGGGGTTGTATCCGCCGCCGAGGTTTGCGAGTCTCTACATGGCGATCGGGACGGCCCGCAGCATCGGCCTCCACAGACCGCCGGAACCCCCCTTCATACCCAAGGACCACGCCAGGGAACCTGGCGTTCGGCCCTTCACTTGTTGGGGGATTCGTGAAAGCGTTCACATTCACAAGCCATCGTGTAGTTCACACCAAGGAGAGGTAGCAGCCATGGACTGGCGTCACAACGCCGTTTGCCGCGAGGAAGACCCCGAGCTGTTCTTCCCCATCGGCAACACCGGTCCTGCGCTGCTGCAGATCGAGGAAGCCAAGGCCGTCTGCCGTCGCTGCCCGGTCATCGAGAGCTGCCTGCAGTGGGCACTCGAGTCCGGTCAGGACAGCGGCGTCTGGGGTGGTCTCAGCGAGGACGAGCGCCGCGCAATGAAGCGCCGCGCCGCCCGCAACCGGGCCCGTCAGGCATCCGCCTGACAACCCACCCCTGCTGACAGCCTGAGCTTGGCGGCGCGTACAGCGCGTACGCAACTCCCGCCCCCGAGCCGCAGCACGCAGTTCCCCCGATGCTCCCCCGAGTTCTCGGCTCACCTCGAGCCGGAGGGGAACGCCATCAAACAAGCGAAGAGCCCCGGACCGTTCCCCGGTCCGGGGCTCTTCGCTTGTCGCTCCGTGTCACTTGTTCATGTCCACCGGGATGTCCAGGATCACCCGGGTGCCCCCTTCCGGGGCCGGGACCATGTCGAAGGTGCCGCTCAACTCGCCCTCGACCAGGGTCCGCACGATGTGCAGGCCCAGGTTGCCCGCGGTGTGCGGGTCGAAGCCCTCGGGCAGGCCGACGCCGTCGTCCTGGACGGTGACCAGCAGACGGGTCTCCTTCGTGGTGCCGCCGCGGACCGCGGTCACCTCGACCGTGCCGGTCTCCCCCTCACGGAAGCCGTGCTCCAGGGCGTTCTGCAGCACCTCCGTCAACACCATCGACAGCGGGGTGGCGACCTCGGCGTCGAGTATGCCGAAGCGGCCGGTGCGCCGGCCGGTGACCTTGCCCGGGGAGATCTCGGCGACCATCGCCAGGACCCGGTCGGCGATCTCGTCGAACTCCACGCGCTCGTCCAGGTTCTGAGAAAGCGTCTCGTGCACGATCGCGATGGACCCGACCCGGCGCACCGCTTCCTCCAGCGCCGCGCGGCCGCGTTCGGAACCGATCCGCCGGGCCTGGAGGCGCAGCAGCGCCGCCACCGTCTGGAGGTTGTTCTTCACCCGGTGGTGGATTTCCCGGATGGTCGCGTCCTTGGTGATCAGCTCGCGTTCGCGGCGGCGAAGTTCGGTGACGTCCCGGAGCAGGACCAGTGAACCGATGCGGGTTCCCTTCGGTTTGAGCGGGATCGCCCGGAACTGGATGACCACGCCGGTCGCCTCGATCTCGAACTCGCGCGGCGCCCAGCCACTGGCGACCTTGGCGAGCGCCTCGTCCACCGGCCCGCGGGAAGGGGCCAGTTCGGCGGTGGTGCGGCCGAGGTGGTGGCCGACGAGGTCGGCCGCGAGGCCCAAACGGTGGTAGGCGGACAGGGCGTTCGGGGAGGCGTACTGGACGATGCCCTCGGCGTCGAGCCGGATCAGCCCGTCGCCCACCCGGGGCAGGGCGCCCATGTCGAGTTGCCGGTCCGCGAACGGAAAGGCTCCGGTAGCGATCATCTGCGCGAGGTCGGAGGCGCTCTGCAGGTAGGTGAGCTCCAGCCGGCTGGGGGTGCGCACCGTGAGGAGGTTGGTGTTGCGGGCGATGACGCCGAGAACGCGCCCTTCACGCCGCACGGGGATGGACTCGACGCGGACCGGAACCTCCTCGCGCCACTCCGGGTCGCCCTCCCGCACGATCCGCCCCTCGTCCAGGGCCGCGTCCAGCATGGGCCGGCGACCGCGCGGGACGAGATGGCCGATCATGTCGTCCTGGTGCGAGGTCGGGCCGGTGTTGGGCCTCATCTGGGCGACGGAGACGTAACGAGTGCCGTCCCGGGTGGGGACCCACAGGACCAGGTCGGCGAAGGACAGGTCGGAGAGCAGCTGCCACTCCGAGACCAGCAGATGCAGCCACTCGAGGTCGGTGTCGTCGAGCGCCGTGTGCTGGAGTACGAGTTCGTTCATGGAGGGCACGTCAACGAGCGTACCGGGGCGTCGCACCCTCCCCCGGAAACACCCGCGGGCCGCGGCGCCTGAGAGGGACCCTCAGCCCTCCCGGCACCGCAGCCCGGAGCGACATCGGCCGAGGGGTGTGCGGTCCCGGTCGGCCGAGGGGTGAGGAACCGGGGCAGTCAGGGCAGAGAGCTCCGGGTCCTCGGTCCGCCTTCCTGTGCGGGGAAGGCAGGCTGGTGTGCACTGGTACGCATTGTGGACTAGACCACTACCCGTGTCCATGTGTCGGAGACTGTTCACTGTTGTCTTTTTCCGCGTCGACTTCTCATGCCGACTTCTCACATCGACTTCCTGCGTCAACTTTCCGTGTTGACTTCGGCGTTGACTTTCGATGTCGCGTTTTCCATGATCACGCGGAGACGGGTCCACTGTCGTCCACTGCGCAGCCTATCCCGCGGGAGCGCGGCGCGGGGCCGGAAGAGCACGGTGATTTCGGCGAGTGGGCCGCGACCGCCCCGTCCTGGGATGCTGGGGTGGGGCCGAGGGCCCGGCACCCGCGGCTTCGGCCCGGGGGCGGAGCCCCGGTTCTGTTAAATTTATATTGGTCTAAACCATAAGACTCGCCCGCCCCGCCCGGGGTCGGTCACCAGTCGAGTCCCCCTCTCAGATCGGCAGGCCCAGCGTGGAAGTTGTCATCGTTCCGGACGCCAAGGTCGGCGGCGAAATCATCGCCGGTGCCATGGCCCAACTCCTGCGGCGCAGGCCCGACGCCCTGCTCGGCGTGGCCACCGGCTCCACGCCGCTGCCCGTCTACCAGGCGCTGGCCGCCGAGGTGCGCTCCGGCGCCGTGGACGCCTCCCGGGCGAGGATCGCCCAGCTCGACGAGTATGTGGGGCTGCCCGCCGATCACCCCGAGTCCTACCGTTCGGTGGTCCGGCGCGAGGTGCTGGAGCCGCTCGGGATCGGGGTGGACGCCTTCATGGGGCCCGACGGCTCGGCCGAGGACGTGCAGGCCGCGTGCGAGGCGTACGACAAGGCGCTGGGCGAGGCCGGCGGCATCGACCTGCAGCTGCTCGGCATCGGGACGGACGGGCACATCGGGTTCAACGAGCCGTGCTCCTCACTCGTCTCACGCACCCGGATCAAGACGCTGACCGAGCAGACCCGGGCGGACAACGCGCGCTTCTTCGAGGGCGACGTCGACCAGGTCCCGCACCACGTCATCACCCAGGGCGTCGGCACCATCATGGAGGCCCGCCACCTGGTGCTGTTCGCCACCGGCGAGGGCAAGGCTGAGGCGATCGCCGCGACCGTCGAGGGTCCGCTGGCCGCCGTGTGCCCGGCGTCCGTGCTGCAGCTGCACCCGCACGCCACGGTCGTCGTCGACGAGGCTGCCGCCGGCAAGCTCAAGTTCGCCGACTACTTCCGGCACGCCTACGTGAACAAGCCGGACTGGCAGGGGATCTGACCGAAGGCCCCAAGGGCACTGTGGGCGTCGTGGGCACCGGGTGTCCACGGGCCACCCCGGTGGACTAGACCAGCCCCTGCCCCGGGGGTATACAGAGGGGATCACGGAGCGTGCGGGGAACCTCCCCGCCCACAGCCGTGCCACGATGTGAGCCGGGGCCGATGGGGTGTCGGTCGTTCGGCACTCGGAGCCGGGAAGGCAGAGCATGAGCACCGACGTCAACAGCACGGAGAGCGAGGGCGGAACCACGGTCCGTACGGCCCGCGTGCCCAAGTACTACCGGTTGAAGAAGCACCTGCTGGACATGACCGAGACGGCTCCGCCCGGCACGCCGGTCCCGCCCGAGCGCACCCTGGCGGCGGAGTTCGACACCTCGCGCACCACCGTGCGCCAGGCGCTCCAGGAGCTGGTGGTCGAGGGCCGCCTGGAGCGCATCCAGGGCAAGGGCACCTTCGTCGCCAAGCCCAAGGTCTCGCAGGCGCTGCAGCTCACCTCGTACACCGAGGACATGCGCGCCCAGGGCCTGGAGCCCACCTCCCAACTGCTGGACGTCGGCTACGTCACCGCCGACGACGGGCTCGCCGAACTGCTCGACATCGCCCCCGGCGGACGGGTGCTGCGCATCGAGCGGCTGCGCATGGCCAACGGCGAGCCGATGGCCATCGAGACCACGCACCTGAGCGCGAAGCGCTTCCCGGCGCTGCGCCGCAGCCTCGTCAAGTACACCTCCCTCTACACCGCCCTCGCCGAGGTGTACGACGTCCACCTGGCGGAGGCCGAGGAGACCATCGAGACCTCACTGGCCACCCCCCGCGAGGCCGGCCTGCTCGGCACCGATGTGGGACTGCCGATGCTGATGCTCTCCCGGCACTCCCGGGACCGGGACGGGCAGCCGGTGGAGTGGGTGCGGTCGGTGTACCGGGGCGACCGGTACAAGTTCGTCGCCCGTCTGAAGCGCCCGCAGGACTGAGTCCGGAGGGATTGGCGGGGGTTTCCCCTGAGATTCCGCCGCTGTCCGGGCGAGGTTCCGTGGAGTTTAAGTACGCAATCCCCGCGAGGGGTTCCGCCCCGGTCCGCCGCGACCTAGATTTCCTGCGCGTCAAACAGGCGATCAGCGAGGGGACGGAACCGTTCTATGTCGCAAGCCCCAGAAACCAGCAGATGGCCGGTGGTGACGCCGATGCGCGTCGTCATCGCCGCCTGCCTCCTGGCACCGTTCGTGGCCCTGATGTGGGTCGGCTCGTACGCGAAGACCGACCCCGTCCTCATCGGCATCCCGTTCTTCTACTGGTACCAGATGCTGTGGGTGCCGGTCTCCGCCTCACTGACGATGACCGCGTACAAGCTGTGGCAGCGTGATCAGCGCGCCCGCGCGGCCGTGAAGGGCGGTGCGCAGCGGTGAACGACGGCGTGAACGGCGTGGCACTCGCCGTCTTCGTTTTCTTCTTCGTCCTCGTCACGGTGATGGGCTTCCTGGCCGCCCGCTGGCGCAGGGCCGCGAACGAGCACAGCCTCGACGAATGGGGCCTGGGCGGGCGGTCGTTCGGCACCTGGGTCACCTGGTTCCTGCTCGGTGGCGACCTGTACACGGCGTACACCTTCGTGGCCGTGCCGGCGGCGATCTACGCGGCCGGCGCGGCGGGCTTCTTCGCGGTGCCGTACACGGTCCTCGTGTACCCGCTGATCTTCACCTTCCTGCCCCGGCTGTGGTCGGTTTCGCACAGGCACGGCTATGTGACGACGTCCGACTTCGTGCGCGGCCGGTTCGGCTCCAAGGGGCTGTCGCTGGCGGTGGCGCTCACCGGCATCCTGGCGACGATGCCGTACATCGCGCTCCAACTGGTCGGTATCCAGGCGGTGCTGGACGTGATGGGCGTCGGCGGCGGGGAGAGCACCCACTGGTTCGTCAAGGACCTGCCGCTGCTGATCGCCTTCGGCGTGCTGGCCGCGTACACGTACTCGTCGGGTCTGCGGGCCCCCGCGCTGATCGCGTTCGTGAAGGACACGCTGATCTACCTCGTGATCGCGGTGGCGATCATCTACATCCCGATCAAGCTGGGCGGCTTCGACGCCGTCTTCGCCAAGGCGAGCGAGGCGTACAGCGAGACCAACCCGGCCACGGGCGCGCCGCGCGGTGCGCTGGTGCCGGCCGAGGCGGGGCAGTGGACGTACGCCACGCTGGCGCTGGGCTCGGCGCTCGCGCTGTTCATGTACCCGCACTCGATCACCGCGACGCTGTCCTCGCGCAGCCGTGAGGTGATCCGCCGCAACACCACGATCCTGCCGCTGTACTCGCTGATGCTGGGCCTGCTGGCGCTGCTCGGCTTCATGGCGATCGCGGCCGGGGTCGAGGTCAGCAACGGCCAGCTGGCGATCCCGCAGCTCTTCGAGAACATGTTCCCGGCCTGGTTCGCGGGCGTGGCCTTCGCGGCGATCGGCATCGGTGCGCTGGTGCCGGCCGCGATCATGTCGATCGCGGCCGCGAACCTGTTCACCCGCAACATCTACAAGGACTTCCTCAAGCCCGACGCGACACCGGCGCAGGAGACCCAGGTCTCCAAGGTGGTCTCGCTGCTGGTGAAGGTGGGTGCGCTGGCCTTCGTCCTGACCATGGACAAGACGGTCGCCATCAACTTCCAGCTGCTGGGCGGAATCTGGATCCTGCAGACCTTCCCGGCCCTGGTGGGCGGCCTGTTCACCCGCTGGTTCCACCGCTGGGCGCTGCTCGGCGGCTGGGCGGTCGGCATGGTCTACGGCACGGTCGCGGCGTACGGGGTGGCCTCGCCGACGCAGAAGCACTTCGGCGGGTCCGCGAAGGAGATCCCGGGGATCGGCGAGATCGGCTACATCGGTCTCACCGCCTTCGTGCTCAATGTCGTGGTCACGGTCGTGCTGACCTTCGTCATGAGGTCGCTCAAGGCGCCCGAGGGCATCGACCAGACCAGGCCGGAGGACTACACGGCGGACGCGGGCGACCCGGGCGTCAAGGTGGAGCTCCCGCCGGCCACGGCCGGCAGCTCCCACTGACGCCCCGGGCACATCGGGTGACGGGCCGCCGGAGAAATCCGGCGGCCCGTTGTCGTATCCGTCCGGCACACTCGCACCATGGACATCGTCATCCGGCCGGTGGAGCCCGGCGAGTACGCGGAACTGGGTGAGATCACCGCGCAGGCCTACCTGCTGGACGGGCTGCTGGACTTCGGGGAGAGCGACGCGTACCTCGGCCGGCTCCGGGACGTGGCGGGGCGGGCGGCGGCCGCCGAGGTGCTGGTCGCCGTGGAGCGGGGGACGGTGCTGGGCGGGGTGACCTTCGTGCCGGGCCCCGGTCCGATGGCCGACATAGCGGGGCCGGACGAGGCGGAGATCCGGATGCTGGCGGTCGCCCGCGCGGGCCGGGGCCGGGGCGCCGGAGAGGCCCTGGTGCGCGCCTGCGTCGACCGGGCACGGGCGGTCGAGGGGTGCCGGCGGATCGTGCTGTCGACCCAGCGCACCATGCGCTCCGCCCACCGCGTCTACGAACGGCTGGGTTTCACCCGCACCCCCGAGCGCGACTGGAACCCGCTGCCGGACCTGGACGACATCATGCTGCTCACCTACGAGCTGACGCTCTGACATCACCGCGCTCCAGCACCACCCTGACACAAGATATGGGCCTGCTGGCGACAGACGGCACAAGATGTATGCTCATGCTTGCTGTCGCCGCAGGGGAATCCGGTGCGAATCCGGAACTGTCCCGCAACGGTGTACTTGTGCGTGTCCGCGTTTCCCGCGTGCCCGCACGGGCTTCAGTCCGAGGACCTGCCGACAGTGCGCCCGGCCGTCCGGTCCGGGTGCCTGACGTCCGGGCCTCGTGGGATGGGCCGGTGGACGCGAGGCGCGTGCGCGTGCCCGTGTGCTGCCCGCTGCCCTCGGCGAGGCCCCGTGCCGAGCGAGGGAGAGCCCCACGTGACCATCGCGCCAGCCGATCCTGCTTCAGCGGTCGGCCCGACCGACGCGAGCGACGGCCCCGGTGCCGCGTTGCTGCGGTCCCTGACCGGGCTGACCGCCGACCTCCCCGACGCCGACCCCGGCCGGGTCGCCGCCGCCGCGCTGCGCGGCCGGTCCGCCCACGCGGACGAGACCGAGCTGCGGGAACTGGCCACCGAGGCGGCAGCCGGGCTCATCTCCGAGGACCCCGCCTACTCCCGGCTCGCCGCACGACTGCTGACGCTCGGCATCCGTGCCGAGGCCGCCTCGCAGGGTGTCACGTCGTTCACCTCCTCGATCTCGACGGGCCACCGCGAGGGCCTCGTCGCGGACCGGACCGCCGAGTTCGTCCTGCTGCACGCGGCCCGTCTCGACGCGCTGATCGACCCCGACGCGGACGACCGTTTCGGCTACTTCGGCCTGCGCACCCTGCACAGCCGCTACCTGCTGCGGCACCCGGTCACCCGCAAGGTCGTCGAGACGCCGCAGCACTTCCTGCTGCGGGTCGCCGCCGGTCTCGCCGAGGACGACAGCGCCCGCTCGGTGGACGAGGTCGCCGCGCTGTACGAGCTGATGAGCCGCCTGGAGTACCTTCCCTCCTCCCCCACCCTGTTCAACTCCGGCACCCGGCACCCCCAGATGTCGTCCTGCTACCTCCTCGACTCCCCCAAGGACGAACTGGACTCCCTCTACGACCGCTACCACCAGGTGGCCCGCCTCTCCAAGCACGCCGGCGGCATCGGTCTGGCCTACTCCCGCGTCCGCTCCCGCGGTTCGCTGATCCGCGGCACCAACGGGCACTCCAACGGCATCGTCCCGTTCCTGAAGACCCTGGACGCCTCGGTCGCCGCCGTGAACCAGGGCGGCCGGCGCAAGGGCGCGGCGGCGGTCTACCTGGAGACCTGGCACTCAGACGTCGAGGAGTTCCTGGAGCTGCGCGACAACACCGGTGAGGACGCCCGCCGTACGCACAACCTGAACCTCGCGCACTGGGTACCGGACGAGTTCATGCGCCGGGTGAACGCCGACGCGCCGTGGTCGCTGTTCTCCCCGTCCGACGTCCCGGACCTGGTCGACCTGTGGGGCGAGGAGTTCGACGCTGCCTACCGGGCGGCCGAGGCGGCGGGTCTGGCGACGAGGACGCTCCCCGCGCGGGAGCTGTACGGGCGCATGATGCGCACCCTCGCCCAGACCGGCAACGGCTGGATGACCTTCAAGGACGCCGCCAACCGCACCGCCAACCAGACCGCCGAGCCGGGCCACGTCGTCCACTCGTCCAACCTGTGCACGGAGATCCTCGAGGTCACCAGTGACGGAGAGACGGCGGTCTGCAATCTGGGGTCGGTCAACCTCGGCGCGTTCGTCGACCGGGCGAACGGAGGCCTCGACTGGGAACGGCTGGACGCCACCGTCCGCACCGCCGTCACCTTCCTGGACCGGGTCGTCGACATCAACTTCTACCCGACCGAGCAGGCGCGCCGTTCCAACGCCCGCTGGCGCCCGGTGGGGCTGGGCGTGATGGGCCTCCAGGACGTCTTCTTCCAGCTCCGGCTGCCCTTCGACTCCCCCGGGGCGAAGGCCCTCTCGACCCGTGTCGCCGAGCGGATCATGCTCGCCGCGTACGAGACGTCCGCCGGCCTCGCCGAGTCCCACGGCCCCCTGCCGGCCTGGGAGAAGACGCGCACGGCCCGGGGCGTCCTGCACCCCGACCACTACGGCGTCGAGGCGGCCTGGCCCGAGCGGTGGGCCGCGCTGCGCGAGCGCATGGGCCGGGCCGGCCTGCGCAACTCGCTGCTCCTGGCGATCGCGCCGACCGCCACCATCGCGTCGATCGCGGGCGTGTACGAGTGCATCGAGCCGCAGGTGTCCAACCTGTTCAAGCGCGAGACGCTGTCCGGCGAGTTCCTCCAGGTCAACTCGTACCTGGTGAACGACCTGAAGCGGCTGGGCGTCTGGGACGCGCGGACCCGTGAGGCGCTGCGCGAGGCGGGTGGCTCGGTGCAGGACTTCACCTGGATCCCCGAGGAGGTGCGCGGGCTGTACCGCACCGCGTGGGAGATCCCGCAGCGCTCCCTGATCGACATGGCCGCCGACCGCACCCCGTTCCTGGACCAGTCGCAGTCGCTGAACCTGTTCATGGAGACGCCGACCATCGGCAAGCTCTCCTCGATGTACGCCTACGCCTGGAAGCGGGGCCTGAAGACCACGTACTACCTGCGCTCGCGCCCCGCGACCCGCATCGCCCGCGCGGCCCAGGGCCAAGCCCGAACGCAAGCACCCGCCCCGGCCCCCGGCCGGCAGTCGGCACCCGACCCCGAAGCGGTCGCCTGCTCCCTTGAGAACCCCGAGTCCTGCGAGGCCTGCCAGTGATGTCCACCACCGCCGCCACCGCCCGAGCCCAGAACCTCCTCGACCCGGGCTTCGAACTCACCCTGCGCCCCATGCGCTACCCCGACTTCTACGAGCGCTACCGGGACGCCATCAAGAACACCTGGCACGTGGAGGAAGTCGACCTCCACTCGGACGTCGCCGACCTGGCGAAGCTCAGTCCGGAGGAGCAGCACCTGATCGGGCGGCTGGTGGCCTTCTTCGCCACCGGCGACTCGATCGTGGCCAACAACCTGGTGCTCACCCTCTACAAGCACATCAACTCCCCGGAAGCGCGGCTGTATCTGTCGCGACAGCTATTCGAGGAGGCGGTGCACGTCCAGTTCTATCTGACCCTGCTGGACACCTATCTGCCCGCTCCGGAGGACCGCGCCGCCGCCTTCGCCGCGGTGGAGAACATCCCCTCCATCCGTGAGAAGGCCGAGTTCTGCTTCAGGTGGATGGACTCGGTGGAGAAGCTCGACCGGCTGGAGACGCGGGCCGACCGCCGCCGTTTCCTGCTCAACCTGATCTGCTTCGCCGCGTGCATCGAGGGCCTGTTCTTCTACGGGGCGTTCGCCTATGTGTACTGGTTCCGCAGCCGGGGCCTGCTGCACGGCCTCGCGACGGGCACCAACTGGGTGTTCCGGGACGAGACGATGCACATGTCCTTCGCCTTCGACGTGGTCGACACCGTGCGCAAGGAGGAGCCGGAGCTGTTCGACGACCGGCTTCAGCAGGAGGTGACGGACATGCTGCGCGAAGCGGTCGAGGCGGAACTGCAGTTCGGGCGCGACCTGTGCGGTGACGGGCTGCCGGGCATGAACACCGAGTCGATGCGGCAGTACCTGGAGTGCGTCGCCGACCAGCGTCTCGTCCGTCTGGGCTTCGCGCCGGTGTACGGCTCGGACAACCCGTTCTCCTTCATGGAGTTGCAGGGCGTCCAGGAGCTCACGAACTTCTTCGAGCGGCGTCCGTCCGCGTACCAGGTCGCCGTGGAGGGCACGGTCGACCTGGACGAGGACTTCTAGGAGGGTCTGCAGGACCTGGGGCCCCGTCCGGGATCCGCCGGGGTGCCGCCCGTCTCACGCCGCGTGTGCGGTGTGCCGCGTGGCGGCACACCGCGCGGGGCCGTGCGCGGTGCTCCCCGCCGGCCGGGACGGCCCGGCGGCCGTGCGCCGCCACGCGGCAGCCGCACGTCCGGCCGTACCCCGTTCGGCTGCGGCGCTGTCGGTCTCGGCCTGCCTCAGCTGCCGGTCCGTCCTCCGGTCGCGCGCGATGCCGACGACGGCGGGGAGGACCATCAGGGCGAGCAGTCCGAGGACGAACAGCATTCCGATCAGTGCTTCCATCTGCGTCGTATCCATGTGCATCACTGTCGCGCCGGACACTCCCCGGCAACCAGTGGCAGAACTGCCGCACCCCCTCGATTTACTGCCATCGGCGAGGCACACTGGAGCCATGCTCCGCAACGTGGCCGTCGTCCTGCTCGACGGCGTGAACCCCTTCGAACTCGGCGTCGTCTGCGAGGTCTTCGGCACCGACCGCAGCGATGAGGGCCTGCCCGTCTACGACTTCGCGGTCGCCTCGGCCGAAGGCCCCGCCCTGCGCAGCAACACGGGCTTCTCGCTCCAGGTCGAGCACGGCCTGGAGCGCCTGGAGACGGCGGACCTCATCGCCGTACCCGCCGGGTCCTGCTACGAGACACGGGACTTCCCGCCCGAACTGCTGGACGCGCTGCGCCGGGGCGTGGACCGGGGCGCCCGGGTGCTCAGCGTCTGCTCCGGCGTGTTCGTGCTCGCCGCCGCCGGCCTCCTCGACGGCCGGCGCGCCGCCGCCCACTGGCGCCATGCGGATGCGCTGGCCGAAAGGCATCCCCACCTGACCGTCGAACCGGATGTGCTCTACGTCGACGAGGACCCGGTGATCACCTCCGCGGGCAGCTCCGCCGGCATCGACGCCTGTCTGCATCTCGTGCGCAAGGAACAGGGTTCCGCCGTCGCCAACCGGATCGCGCGGCGCATGGTGGTGCCCCCGCACCGCGAGGGGGGCCAGGCTCAGTACATCGAGCGGCCCTTGCCGCGGTCCGTGGGCGACACCGTCTCCGAGGTGCTGATGTGGATGGAGCGCCATCTGGACGAGGAGGTCACGGTCGAGCAGCTCGCGGCCCGCGCCCACATGTCCCCGCGCACCTTCGCCCGCCGCTTCCAGCAGGAGACCGGCACCACCCCGTACCGCTGGATCCTGCGCCAGCGGGTCCTGCTCGCCCAGCAGCTGCTGGAGGGGACGGACGAGACGGTGGACGCGGTCGCGGGCCGTACGGGCTTCGGCAACGCGGCCACGCTGCGCCATCACTTCATGCGCACCGTGGGCACGACCCCGAACGCCTACCGGCGGACGTTCCGCGACCCCGAAGCCGCTTGAGCGCCCGCCGGACGGGACGGTTCAGCGCGCGACCGGCCTCAGCAGCAGCCGGTTCGGCCGCAGGGTGATGCCGACCCGGGTGGCGTCGTCGGAGCCGGCCACCTGCTCGAAGCGGTACTTCGTCGCCAGCGCGGCCGTGATCAGGGTCAGCTGGGCCATCGAGAAGTGATCGCTCGGGCACTTCCGGTTGCCGACGCTGAACGGCCTCATGGCGTACTTCGGAATGTTCTTCACCCGCTCCGGAAGCCAGCGGTCGGGATCGAACTCCAGGTTGCGCTCGTACGACTTCGGATCGCGCTGGATCGCGTACGGACTGTAGATGATGTCCGCCCCGGCCGGAATGCGATAGCCACCGAGTTCCTTTTCGGCGACCGCCCGGCGCGTCAATATCCAGACGGCGGGCCGCAAACGCATGGCCTCGACGACGACATTGTTGGTGTGGGTGAGCTTGCGGACGTCCTCGAATGCCACCGGACGCCCACCGGTGACGTCGAGAACTTCGTTCCGCACCCTGTCCCCGTGTTCCGGATGAGCGGCGAGCTCCTGAAGCAGCGACATGATCGTGGAGGCGATCGTCTCACTGCCGGGGGTGAGTATCGCGACCACCTGGTCGTGGATCTCCTGCTCCCCGATCGGGTCGCCATTGTCGTCCTTCGCCGTCAGCAATGCCGTCAGCAAATCGTTCGGCTTTTGACCGGACGCACGGCGCTCGGCGATGATCTCGTCGACCACGCGGTGCAAATCGGCCAAGGCCCGGTTGAATTTAAGATTGGCCGGCAGCGGCAGCTTGTACAGCGGGCCGAGCGGCACCACCATCCGCCGGTACATGCCGCGGAAGACCGTGGCGAGCGCGACGCACAGCCGCTCCGCCCGCTCGTCCATGTACTCACCGCGCAGCAGACAGCGCGCCGCGACGCGCACGGCGATCCGGAACGACTCCGAGGTGCAGTCGACCGTCTCCCCCGACGCCCAGCGTTCGGTCAGCGCGTGTGCCTCCTCCTCCATGATCGGGCCGTAGGCGGGGATGGCGTCGAGCTTGAAGGCGGACTGGATGGTGCGCCGCTGACGCCGGTGCAGCGAGCCGTTGGCCGTGGCCACGCCCTCCTTGCCCAGCAGGCCCTCCAGGGACTCCCACAGGGGGCCGGAGATGATGTAGTCGGGATCGAGCGCCAGCGCCCCGGTGAGGGCGGGCGTGGTGACGGCGTACACCGTCTTGGGGCCGAGCTTCAGGCGCACGATGTCGCCGTGGTCGCGCAACTGGGCCATGAAGGCCAGTGGATCGCGGACCAGTCTGAGGCCGTGGCCCAGGCCGGGGACTCCGCCGCCGGCCACCGGAGGCTCGCGCAGTTCGGTCGCCCCCGACACACCCGGCGCGTCGGGCTTCACCGACTCGACGGTCATTTCTCACCTGCCGCTTCGTTGTTGACGTACGGGGGCGTGGAGCGGTCGTCCCAGCTGTCGACCATGTACCGGCCGGACTCGTGGTGGAACCAGTAGACGGAACTGAACCAGTTCCGCATGTTTCCGAGGCAGGCCCGCACGGCGGCCCCCAGTTCCTTTCCTCCCACCGTTCCGTCGTCGAGGCTGTCGGCGAACTTCAGGGCGCTTTGTTCGGCGTCCAGGAATTCCGTGACGCATTCCTCGACGCGGCGCCGCACATCGGTGACCGCCTCTTCGAGAGTCAGCCCTTCATGGGTGATGAGACTGATTCCGAGATTGTGCACCTCATGACCCGCTATTTCCTTCGGGAGCGAGCAGAGGTCGTTGTACCAGGCGGCGAATTCCTGACTGAGCAGGGCCGCCTTCCGATAGGACGGGTTCTTCCGTACGGCGTCCGGGAGTTCACAGCCCGCACTCGGCTCCAGGAGGTCGGTCCAGATCCAGTGCGCGAAGGTGAGCCGACGCAGTTCGAGGTACTCCTCGACGGTGGGGACGATTCCCTCCGTCCGGTTGTGGAACTCCCGGTCGTACGCCTCGATCACCGCGTGGAAGTGCCGGGCGAACCGGGCGTTCCAGGTGTCCGGAAGGAACGAGTACAGCCGCCGCACGCTGTCCGCGAGCCCGGCCACCAATGAATCCTCGTGACGCAGGTGGTCCGTGGGGCTGTCGAGAGCCGTGTGCAGCAGGTCCTTCAGCCGCCGCCAGGCGGCGGGCCGACCGTGCACGATGTCGCGGTCGTGACGGTCGTCCCAGACGAAGAACCACGCGCTGTAGTCCGCTATCGCCTGCAGGACCTCGTCGGCGGCGTCCGTGTAGTAGCCCGCCATGAGGTCCGTGTAGCACAGGCCATCGGCATATTCCGCCACCTTGTCGGGCGGCATCAGCCGCTTTTCGAGCAGCCACGCACGGGTTTCCTGCTGGAGCTTCGGCCAATACGGATGGATGTGCCGGGGAAACGCCGTCTCGATCACCGGGAGAGACAGCGCCTGCGGTACCGCGACGGTGGTCGGTTTCGATGTGGTGCCGTGTGACAAAGCATGCACGAACAATCCCCTCTCGGCCGCCAGTTGACATGTGCCCGGCCCTCTCTGCCGGGCGTGCGCCGGTGCGTGTCCACGCCTCCATTCAGCACCACAACTGACCGCCCTGGGGACGTATTTGCTTCATTCACCACCCCACGATGCCGAGATTCTCCCCTTGTGTGGCTGATTTCAGGATTGATGACCCGGTGAGGGATCGAACACATGACGGAAAGACGAACGGCGTCCGGTCCGGAAGGGAATCCGGACCGGACGCCGTGCGCGAGGGAGTTCTGTACCCCGGGGGACCTGAGTGGCGGCGGGGGCCACCGGGCTCCGGGGGGACGAAGGAACCCGGCGGTCAGTCGTTGGCGACCACGGGGTAGCGCGGCTCGTTCTCGGCCATCTGCCGCAGCGCGTCCTTGCGTTCCCGCTTGGACAGCCGGTCGATGTAGAGGTAGCCGTAGAGGTGGTCGGTCTCGTGCTGCAAACACCGTGCGAAGTAGCCGGTGCCGCGCACCTTGACCGGGTTGCCCTGCTCGTCCTGACCGGTCACCTCGGCGTAGTCGGGCCGGGCCAGCGAAGCGTACGCGGTGGGTACCGACAGGCAGCCCTCGTTGGTGTCGTCCAGCCGACGCCTCTCGGCGGGCAGTTCGACCAGCTTGGGATTGCAGACCACCCCGGCGTGACGCACACCGTCGTCGTCCGGGCAGTCGTAGACGAAGACCTTCAGGTCGACGCCGATCTGGTTGGCGGCCAGCCCCACGCCCTCCGCGGTGCGCTGGCTGGCGAACATGTCCGCGACCAGCTGCTGGAGTTCGGGGCCGAAGTCGGTGACGTCCCTGCACTCCTTGTGCAGCACCGGGTTGCCGACCACGGTGATCGGTCGCGAGGTGCCTCGCTCGACCCAGGCGGCCTCGCGCTCGGCGCAGTCCTCCGTGTCGATGACGTACCCCTCGTCGTCGACGGGGAGCACGCCCGCGTGCTGCTGATCGGTGTCCTGCTGAGCCATGACCGACGTACGCCTTCCTGGAAAACATGGGGGGTGATGCTGATACAGGGTACGGTGACCGGCCGCCCCGCCGGCCCCGGTCCCCGACGTGGTCTGCGCCCGGCGCACGGCCCCGGCAGTCGGCCTAGCAAACCTCTTCCAGGTCCCGCCAGTCGCGTGAGTCCGGGCTGTCCGCGACCCAACCGTCCAGCAGGCCGCGGACCAGCGAGGCGGGCGCGGCGAGCCCGCACTCCCGCTCCGGCACCCACAGCTGCCCGTCGGTGCGGTGACCGAGCGGTCCGGGGTGCCCGGGCTCACTGTGGTCGTGCGGGTCGAGGTGCTCACCCTCGCCCTCGTCGGAGGGCATCCGGGACTCCGAGCACATCCGGCACAGCAGCCGCACCGAGGACGACCAGTCCTCGGCGGCGAATCCCGCGTCCGCGGCCAGCTGCTCCAGGGCGTCCCGGTCGGCCTCGCCGGCGGCCTCCAGCAGGACCACCCAGGTCGGCACGGGTGAGGGCGCCCACAGCTCGATCTCGTCGAACACCGGGTAGGTGTGTCCGGCGGCCGTGCTCCGCTCGCCGTGCGGCACCCCGTCGTGCAGGACGACCTCGCCCCAGCGGCGGCCGGAGGACGGCAGCGGAATGGACAGCACCTCGATCCGCGCGGGGTCCAGCCGCCGCCCCCAGACGACCTCGGCCTCCCCCTCCGGGGACAGCCGTACGGCCGCGCTGCCCAGGTCCATGCCGAGCGGCTCCCCCGAGCCGGTGGGGCTCCCGGGCACCCGGAGCCCATAGGCCTGCCAGGCGCGGCGGGCCAGCGGCCAGTCCTGCAGGGCGGTGGCGGCGATGCCGACGTTCCACCAGTCGGGTGCCCCGGTGTCCCGGTCGAGCAGCGCGACGGCTCTGAGACCCGCCGCTCGTGCCTGCTCCCAGTCGTGCCGGAACTTGTGCAGCAGCGCGAGGTTGAACCAGGACTCCGACAGCCAGGGTTCCAGGTCGGCGGCCCGGGTCAGCAGCGCGCCCGCGTCCTCGTACCGGCCGTCGCCGATGAGTGTGAACGCGCGGTCCGTGGCCTGCCGCCAGGAGGCGGAGGGCCGGTTCCGTCCCTTGCCGAAGATCCTCACGATTCCCGCCTGCCAGTTCCGTTCGGTGGGCGGCCTAGCCCCCCGGACACCGTCTCCTTCGCATCCAACCACGTACGGCCGGAACGGCGCTCATTACCCATGGGTTACCCAGCCCCGGGCCGGGTAAGACCGTCCCGTTCGCGGATCTCCCGGGACAGCACCCGGGCCAGCGATTCGACGACCTCGGGCGCGTACTCCCCGGCCCCCAGCCGCAGTTCCTCCAGTGCCGTGAGCGGCCCGCCGGGCCCACCTGCCCGGGACTTCTCGTCGTACGCGTTCACCACCCGGACGATCCGCGCGGCCAGCGGCTGCTCCCGGTGGGGGTCGGCCTGCCGTTCCACGATCCCCGCCACCCGCGGGTCCACCCCGGTCTGGCGGACCACCGCACCGCCGAGGAGGGCGATCCGCCGCTGTTCCGGGACGGGCAGGGCGGCGGTGGCGCCCACGGGCACCGGGTCGACGAGGCTGAGCTGGCCGATGTCGTGCATCAGGGCGGCGTACTCCAGCACCGTCAGGTCGGGTTCGGTCAGCCCCAGGTCCCGGCCCACCGACTGGCTGAGTTCGGCGACCCTGCGGGCGTGCCCGGCCGGGGTGCAGCCGGCGATCTCGGTGGCCCGCGCGAGGGAGGTGATGGTCTGCCGGTAGGTCGCCCGGACGGCGGCGTACCGCCGGTAGGACAGCTGTGCGAGCAGCAGCGGCACGGACAGGAGGGGCAGCGCCCACAGTCCCACGACCGCGACGCCGAGTGCCATCACCGCGCCCGTCGCGACGACGGCGGCCCCGATGCTGGGCAGGGCCCGCAGTTCGTCGCGCAGCACCGGTGGGAAGGGCCAGCCGGTGCGGGAGTGGGCCAGTGCGGCGGCGAGCACGGCGTCGCAGAGCGTGGACAGGGACAGCAGGGCGAGCAGCAGCAGCGCGTGGGCGGAGCCGCCCCAGTCGTCGAACGTCCCGCGGCTGTAAAGGGGCTGGAAGCACACGGCGACGAACCCGACGGTGAGCGTCCGGCGGGTCAGGTGGTCGCGCGCGGGCCCGGGGCCGCGTCCGACGTGCGGCACGCTGCCGAGCAGGGAGCCGGTAAGGACCACGGTGACGATCTGGGCCGCGTCGTGGTGGGTGGGCCTCCCACCGGCCTCACCGAGCAGCGCGTACGCCAGTGCCCCGGCGGCGGCGAGCGGTGCGGCCTGACGGACGTGCGGCCCGTTGTGCCGGGTGAGTTCGCCGACGGCGACGAGCACCCCGAAGCCGAGGGCGATGCCGCGGTCCGCGACCCCGTTCCACAGGGTGGCGCCGAGACAGCCGGTGGCGAGCACGGCGGCGCATGCGTGCACGAGGGTGTGCAGCCGGAGGCTCATCAGCGGGCCCGGGGCTGATCGGCGACGGGTCCGGTGGGGTCGGGGGTGACAGGGGTGGCAGGGGCGGGGGTGGCAGGGCCAGTGGCGGCGTCGGGAGCGAGGCCGGGGGCCGGCGCGGGAGCGGACGGATCGGGGGGCCGGACGTCCTCGGCCGTCACCGCGGGATGCCAGCCGGCCCGGCCGATCGCCCGTACCAGCGCTTCCACCATGCGCGGGTCGAAGTGGGCACCCGCGCACCGCTGGAGCTCCTCCAGCGCCACGGGCACCGGCCGGGCCCTGCTGTAGGACCGGGTGGAGGTCATCGCGTCGAAGGCGTCGGCGACGGCCACCACCCTCGCGGACTCCGGGATCTGACCGCCCGCCAGCCCGTAGGGGTAGCCGCTGCCGTCCAGCCGCTCATGATGGTGCAGCACCGCCGCGCGGGCCTCGCCCAGGAAGGAGATCCCCCGCACCATCTCGTGCCCGTACTCGGGGTGCAGTTCGATCACCCGCCGCTCCTCGGGGGTCAGCGGTCCGTTCTTGGTGAGCAGCCGGGTGGGCACACCGAGCTTGCCGACATCGTGCAGGATGCCCGCGAAGCGCAGCACCTCGGTCCGTTCGTCGTCCATGCCGAGCTCACGCGCGATCATCGTGGAGGCCTGCCCGACCCGCTCGCTGTGTCCGCGCGTGTACCCGTCCTTGATGTCGACGGCCTGCACGAGCGCGCGGATCGTCGCCTGGTGGGCGGCCCGCTCCCGGTGGTACTGGGCGAACGCCCACCACGAGACGCACATCGGCAGCAGTACGAGCAGTGCGGCCACCGGCCCGTAGGGGCTGCGCCACAGCAGGGCCATCATCAGTCCGGCGAGCCCGTGCACGGTGACCGGCGCGAGCGACCGCAGGAACAGCCGCCGCCAGGTGGCCGGCCGGGAGGTCGGGCTCCCGCGCCAGAGCGGTACACCGGCCGTGAGCGTCACGATGCCGTGGTCCAGCAGGGTGAGGAGCAGGCAGAACACCAGCATCGAGGCGCCGACCGCGCCCAGCGCCGCCGGCACGTCCCCGGCCGCGACCGCGTCCTGGCCGCCGGCTGCCTGGTGCGCCCGGCTCGCGGCCCACACGGCGAGCGTCAGCTGACCGACCCGCCAGATCCGCCGCGCAAGGAACGGCCGCTGCTCCACCGGGGTGAGCAGCGCGCCGGGCAGCGCGACCAGCGCGGCAGCGGACGGCGGCAGCAGGAAGGCCGCGGCCAGCAGCACGGGGTAAAAGGTGCCGCCCGGATTCGGGACACCGAGGTACCGGGACCGGACGAGGCACTCACAGCACGCGTACAGCACGGCGAGCGAGGCGAGCGCGCGCCAGGGAACATGCGGCATCTGCGGTCCGTGCGCGATCTGCGCGACGTGCGGCGGCAGCAGACAGAGCAGGCCCGCCACGGCGACACCGGCCACATACACGCGGGCCCGCGCCGGTAACGCCTCCATGAACCCCTCCCCCCGACCATGCCTGCCGCGCTCGCCGACATGCCGTCTGTCAGGTTCTGGAGCCTAGGGGGGCGAACGACGCCTCCGCGGGCCCAGAGCCCGCGGATTAGCACGTACGGGTGACGTCGCTCCCCTTTCGGGGGACGTTTTCGGGGAACGGTTTCCAGGTCGGCCGGAGCCGGGCGGCCATACGGCCGACCGGCCGGTCTCAGGACTCCTGCGGCGTGGCCTGCGGGGCCTGGGACGGCTCGGAGACCTGGGGGGCCTGGGGAGCCTGAGCCGGAGAAGCCGTGACGTCCTGATCGGGAACGGCCTGACCTGAGCGGATCAGGTCGAGTCGGCCCATGACCTTGGACCTCAGGTCGCCCGGTACGTCGTCATGCCCGCAGCACCGCTTGACCAGCTTCTTCACCGCTTGCTCGAGGCCGTACTTCTCGAGGCACGGCGAGCATTCCTCGAAGTGGTGCTCGAACTTCACGCAGTCGGCATCCGGCATCTCACGGTCGAGGAACTCGTAGAGATGGTCGAGGATCTCGCTGCAATCCGTCTCGTGCGGCTCTCCGCAGCTCATGACCCCGAGCCTTTCGCTTCGTTCGACTGTCCGGCGCCCGCCGGGACCAGTCCGCGCTCGCGCGCGTAGTCCTCGAGCATGCCGCGCAGTTGGCGGCGACCACGGTGCAGCCGGGACATCACGGTACCGATGGGTGTGCCCATGATGTCGGCGATCTCCTTGTAGGCAAAGCCCTCGACGTCCGCGAGATACACGGCGATGCGGAACTCCTCGGGAATCGCCTGGAGCGCTTCCTTGACGTCCGAGTCGGGCAGGTGGTCGAGCGCCTGCGACTCCGCCGATCGCAGACCGGTCGACATGTGCGACGCGGCACGCGCGATCTGCCAGTCCTCGATCTCCTCGGCGCCGCTGCGCTGCGGTTCACGCTGCTTCTTGCGGTACGAGTTGATGAAGGTGTTGGTGAGGATCCGGTACAGCCACGCCTTGAGGTTCGTGCCTTCGCGGAACTGGTGGAAGGACGCGTACGCCTTGGCGTACGTCTCCTGGACCAGGTCCTCGGCGTCCGCCGGGTTGCGCGTCATGCGCAGTGCGGCCGAGTACATCTGGTCGAGGAATTCGAGGGCGTCCCGCTCGAAGCGCGCGTTGCGCTCCGCAGGCGATTCGGCGCTCTTGTCGCCCCTGCCGCCCCGGCCCTCGGGCTGCTCCGCCTGGCCGTGTTCGGTCCCTGCGCCGGTACCGGGAACCGGACCCACCTCCTCCAGAGTCGTCGTGCGACCCGAAGCGGTCCCACTCGAATCGGAGGATAGACGACGATCCGGTCCGCCCGCCGCCCGAACAGGGGTGGTCCTGGCCGCGTGCAGCACCGTCCAGTCCAGGTCGGCACGGCTGCTGCGCCTCGGGCAATACGTCGACCC
This sequence comes from Streptomyces sp. M2CJ-2, assembly GCF_016757295.1. Taxonomy (NCBI): domain Bacteria; kingdom Bacillati; phylum Actinomycetota; class Actinomycetes; order Kitasatosporales; family Streptomycetaceae; genus Streptomyces; species Streptomyces sp. M2CJ-2. Next base: position 49,246 of record NZ_JAESIF010000014.1, read on the forward strand.
CATGCGGCGGACTCCCTCTCCTACGACGTCGGTGCCGGTGACCGGCGGATACGTCGGGGTCAACAGCGCGGAGGGCCGGGACATTCCCGAAGCTTTACCCGCGGGGGCCGGGCCGCCGCGGTCCGAGGGCGTCGACCCACCGCACGACCGCGTCGGTGACGACCGTCAGGGCCTCGTCCTGCGTGATGTCCGCCCGCTTGGGAACGCCGAGGCCGTGGTCACCGTGGGCCACCTCGACCAGTTCGTACGCCCACCCGTCTCCCACCACCGCCCTCGCACCGGCGCTCCCCCGGAGCTGAACGCCCGGGAGGACCTCCAGCGCGTGGCCCCTCCCGTACTCGGGGAACTCCCCGGGCTTGCCGAACGGATCGTTGCCACCCTGCACGACGAGGGTGGGGACCGCGGCGCCGAGCAGTTCCCCGGCGCGGGACTTCTCGGGCCTGCCCGGCGGGTGCAGGGGGAAGCTGAGGGCGAGTACGGCATGGGCGCCCAGTTCGCCGGCGGTCCGGCACGCGACGCGGGCTCCGGCGCTGCGCCCGCCCGAGATCACCGGCAGGCCCGGCTTCGTCAGCGCGGGCCAGATGCCCCGCCAGGCGAGGTCCAGGGTCTTCGGCGCGGGCGCCACCTTCTTTCCGGCCACCCGCCAGGGCTGCTCGACCAGGGCCACGGTCACGCCGTGCCCGGGGAGCACGGCGGCCAGGGCCCTCAGGTCGCGCGCCTCGATGCCGCCGCCGGCACCGTGACCCAGCGCGAGGACGAGGCGTGGGGCGCGCCGGGCAGGGTGCCAGGTGATGCGGGCGGGACCGGCTTCCGTCTTGACGGTCTCGGTGGTCCCGGTGCTCTCGGTGGTCCCGGTGGTTTCGACTGGAGGTTCCTCGTTCGCTTTCGTCACGTTCGTCACGTTCGTCACATCAGAAGAGTGTGCCCTCTTCCGGTGCGGCCAGTTCGTTCAGCAGCTCCGGACCGTTGTTGCGGACGTTGCTGACCGCCGTGGAGACCGGGAAGGCACGCATCAGACCGGGAGGCGGCGGGGTGAGCAGCCCGCACAGGTCCTCGGTGTCGGTCCGGGAGGGGTCCAGCCAGGCGTCCCATCGGTCCGGCGTGAGCATCAGCGGCATCCGCGGGTGGATGTCGGCCAGGGTCCGCGGGCCTTCCGCCGGGGGCACCGCGAGCGGTGTGGTCTCCGCCTCGGTGGTGATGACGGAGCACGTCACCCACCAGGCCCGCGGGTGGTCGTCCGGCAGGGTCCGGTCCCGCCAGAACTCGTACAGTCCGGCCATCGCGAACACCGAGCCGTCGGCCGGCGTCACGAAGTACGGCTGCTTGCGGGGGCGTTTCTTCTTGCCCTCGACCTCCAGTTCCCGCTCCTGCGTGCCGGTGACCCACTCGTAGTACCCGTCGGCGGGCAGGATGCAGCGGCGGGTGGCGAAGGCGCGGCGGTAGGAGGGCTTCTCGTGCACGGTCTCCGCGCGTGCGTTGATCATCCGGGCCCCGCCCTCGGGCGTCTTGGCCCAGGACGGCACGAGGCCCCATTTCAGCTTCCGCAGCTGCCGAACCGGCCGCGGGTCGTCCGCGTCCTTCACCACGCGGTCCAGGACGGCGAAGACCTCTTTGGTGGGGGCCACGTTGTAGTCGGGCTCCAGGGTCTCCTCCGGCTCCCACTTCTGGATTTCGAAGATCTCCACTAGATCCTCGGGCCTGCGACTCGCTGCATACCGTCCGCACATACGTGCAACACTGCCAGGCCCGCCGGTCTCCCGGCCACCACCCCTCAACGAGGCGCCCCCGCGCCGCCCCCTCCGGTCCGCGCCCCCGAGGAGTCCCCACCGACCATGGACAGCACCGCATCCGCCTCGCTCGCCTCGCTCTGGGACGAGGTGTCCGGCACCCAGCCCGACCCGGATCTGTGGGTGGTGATCGCCACACTGGCCGCCGCGCTCGTCGTCGTCACACCGCACGGGCTGTGGCGGCTCTCCCGCAACGCCATCACCATCGCCCACGAGGGCGGCCACGGCCTCGTGGCACTGCTCACCGGCCGCACGCTCACGGGGATACGCCTCCACTCGGACACCAGCGGCCTGACCGTCAGCCGCGGCAAGCCGACCGGCATCGGCATGATCCTCACCGCCGCGGCCGGCTACACCGCTCCCCCGCTGCTGGGGCTCGGCGGCGCGGCACTGCTGGGCACCGGGCGCATCACCCTGCTGCTGTGGCTGGCCACGCTGCTGCTGGTGGCGATGCTGGTGATGATCCGCAACGCGTACGGGGCGTTGACGGTGCTGGTGACCGGCGGCACCTTCGTCCTGGTGTCCTGGGTGGCGGGCCCCCAGGTCCAGGCGGCGTTCGCGTACGCCGTGGTGTGGTTCCTGCTGCTCGGCGGGGTGCGTCCGGCTTTCGAACTCCAGGCGAAGCGGGCGCGCGGGGGTGTATACGGCAGCCGCGAAGCGTCGTTTGAGGACGGTGGTGGGCGACGGGCGGGAGACTCGGACGCGGACCAGTTGTCCCGGCTGACGCACGTGCCGGCGGGGCTGTGGCTGTTCCTGTTCCACGCCGTGTCACTGTGTGCGCTGCTCGGCGGAGGACGGTGGCTGCTGGGGCTGTGACGCCGGCGGTGCCGGGGAGCCCGACCCGGAGGTACCGGGCACGCCCGGCGGCCGGGACCCCCACTAAAGTGGGGCGCATGACCGCTAACCCTGTGCACACCGCCCTTTGGCCCGCCCCGCACGCGAGCGGAGCCGTCGACGCGACGGTCCACGTGCCCGGGTCGAAGTCGGTCACCAACCGTGCCCTCGTGCTGGCCGCCCTCGCCTCCGAGCCCGGCTGGCTGCGCCGTCCGCTCCGCTCGCGTGACACGCTGCTGATGGCGGGCGGGCTGCGGGCCATGGGCATCGAGATCGAGGAGGGTGTGGGCCCCGACGGCACCGGTGAGGCCTGGCGGGTGCTGCCCACGGGCCTGCGCGGCCAGGCCACCGTCGATGTCGGCAACGCCGGCACGGTGATGCGGTTCCTCCCCCCGGTCGCCGCCCTCGCCGACGGTCCCGTCCGCTTCGACGGCGACCCCCGTTCCTACGAGCGCCCGCTGAACGGCGTCATCGACGCACTGCGTCACCTCGGTGCCCGGATCGACGACGACGACCGCGGCGCGCTGCCGCTGACCGTGCACGGCGGCGGTGCCCTGGACGGCGGCACCGTGTCGGTGGACGCGTCCTCGTCGTCGCAGTTCGTCAGTGCCCTGCTGCTGTCCGCGCCGCGCTTCAACCAGGGCGTCGAGGTCCGGCACACCGGTTCGACGCTCCCCTCCGTGCCGCACATCCGGATGACCGTCGACATGCTGCGCGCGGTGGGCGCCCAGGTGGACAGCCCCGACTCGGGCGGTGAACCCAACGTCTGGCGGGTCACCCCGGGGGCCCTGCTCGGACGGGACCTGACGATCGAGCCGGACCTGTCCAACGCGCAGCCGTTCCTCGCGGCGGCGCTGGTGACCGGCGGCCGGGTCGTCGTCCCGGACTGGCCCGCCCGCACCACCCAGGGCGGTGACAGGCTGCGGGAGATCTTCACCGAGATGGGCGGTTCCTGCGAACTGACCGATTACGGGCTCGTGTTCACCGGTTCCGGTTCGGTGCACGGCATCGACGTGGACCTCGGCGACGTCGGTGAGCTGGCGCCGGGTGTCGCCGCCGTCGCGGCCCTCGCGGACTCGCCGTCCACCCTGCGCGGCGTGGCTCACCTCCGGCTGCACGAGACGGACCGCCTGGCCGCGCTCACCAAGGAGATCAACGAGCTCGGCGGCGACGTCACCGAGACCGCCGACGGTCTGCACATCCGCCCCCGCCCGCTGCACGGCGGCGTCTTCCACACCTACGAGGACCACCGCATGGCGACCGCCGGCGCGGTCATCGGCCTCGCGGTGGAGGGCGTGCGGATCGAGAACGTGGCGACGACGGCGAAGACCCTGCCGGACTTCCCCGACCTGTGGACCGGGATGCTCGGGGCATAGGAACGCAGACGATGCGCCGCTACGGCAAGCACACCGACGAGGACGACATCCGCTCCCGCCCGAACCGCAAGGGCAACCGGCCGCGCACCCACATCCGGCCCAAGCACGAGGACGCCGCGGAGGGCCTGGTCCTCACCGTCGACCGGGGCCGGCTGACCTGCCTCGTCGAGGACCGGATCGTGCTCGCCATGAAGGCCCGGGAGCTGGGCCGCAAGGCGGCGGTGGTCGGTGACCGGGTGGCGATCGTCGGCGACCTCTCGGGCAGGAAGGACACCCTCGCACGGATCGTCCGCATCGCCGAGCGGACGTCCGTACTGCGCCGTACCGCGGACGACGACGACCCCTACGAGCGGGTCGTCGTCGCCAACGCCGACCAGCTGGCCGTCGTCACCGCCCTCGCCGACCCCGAGCCCCGCCCGCGCCTGATCGACCGCTGTCTGGTCGCGGCGTACGACGGCGGGCTGACCCCGCTGCTGGTGCTGACCAAGTCGGACCTCGCGCCGCCCGACAAGCTGCTGGAGCTGTACGGCGACCTCGACATCCCGTACGTCGTCACCAGCCGGGCGGAACTGGACAGCGGCACGGCGGCCGAGCGGGTGCGGGAGCAGTTGGAGGGCCGGATCACGGCGTTCGTGGGTCACTCCGGGGTCGGTAAGACGACGCTGGTGAACGCGCTGGTGCCGGAGGAACGGCGGCGTTCGACCGGGCACGTCAACGCGGTGACGGGGCGCGGGCGCCATACGACGACGTCCGCACTGGCACTGCCCCTGTCGGGCGCGGAGGGATGGGTGGTCGACACCCCCGGGGTGCGGTCGTTCGGCCTCGCCCATGTCGATCCGTCCCGGGTCATCCACGCCTTCCCCGATCTGGAGCCGGGCACGGAGGGCTGCCCCCGCGCGTGCAGTCACGACGAACCGGACTGCGCGCTGGACGCCTGGGTCGCCGGGGGGCACGCGGACCCGGCGCGGCTGTACTCGCTGCGGAGGCTGCTGGCGACGCGGGAGCGCACGGAAGGCGACTGACCCTCGCGTGTTTGTCGTGGCGTGCGGACGGTAAGTGCATAATCGCACCGAGCCGTACCCGAACCTGCCGAACCCGGCGAAGCGGTCACTGTGCGTGGGGAATGCGGGAGGACTACACATGGCGTGGCTGCTGGTCATCGTGGCCGGGTTGCTCGAGACCGGGTTCGCCGTGTGTCTGAAGCTGTCCCACGGCTTCACACGGCTGTGGCCGACGATCGCCTTCTGTGTGTTCGCGCTGGGCAGCTTCGGCCTGCTGACCCTGTCCCTGAAGAAGCTCGACGTCGGGCCGGCGTACGCCGTGTGGACGGGAATCGGGGCGGCGGGGACGGCGATCTACGGGATGGTGTTCCTGGGTGACCTGGTGTCGACGCTGAAGATCGTGTCGATCTCCCTGGTGATCATCGGAGTGATCGGACTGCAGCTGTCGGGATCGGCGCAGTGAGCGCGGAACGCCGGCTGCCATGAGCATGTGCCGCATGCGACGCTACGGCACCGGCTGACGGTTCAGGGCGCTGCGGACCAGATCGGCGATGCCGCCCTCGGTCGGCGGCGGCGCGACGACACAGGACAGAGCGAGGCGTACCACCAGCTCACAGGAGCGGGCCAGCTCGGCGGTGTCGGCCCCGGGCACCCCGGGGCCGGCCAGGACGGCCACGGCGCGGTCGCGGACGAGGGCCACGAGGTCGACGGGCGAGGGCAGTGGGCCGTCGGCGCGGCGCTGGGCGGGCACGGCGGAGCCGGACCGGACCGACGCCAGTGCCGGGGAGGGCAGGCGCTCGCTCCAGCAGCCGGTGAGCATGGCGCGGACCAGGGCGTTCCCGGCGGCCGTGGCGGCGGTCCACTCGGCAGCCGCGGTGAGCCGGTCGCGGGGGTCGTGGTGGACGGTGAGGGCACGGTCGACGCCGGCGAGGTAGCCGTCGGCCTCCCTGCGGACCAGGGCCCTGGCGAGTCCGTCCTTGCTGCCGAACTCGTTGTAGAGGGTCTGCCGGGACACCCCGGCGGCCGCGGCCACGTCCACCATCCGCACCGCGGACCACGGGCGACGCGCGAGTGCCGTGTAAGCGGCGTCCAGCAGAGATTCCCGCGCTGCAGGCATCATCGCCTCCCTCGGGGCGGGCGAGCGGCTCTGCGCTTCAGATTTGACGCGCCGCCGGGCACTGTCAAGGGTTCGCGTGGGGTGCGGAGTTGCGGTGCCGAGGGGGGTGCCCCGGCCGCTCGGCGCATACGCGGAGCGTGCGCGGGGCGTACGTGACCCGCGCACGCCCCGCGCACGCTCCGTACACGGTGGCGCACAGTGGGCGCACAGCCCCGCGAACCCGAGGTGGCTCTGGCCCCGCCTCGGCAGATACGGTTCATTGCATGCCCGACTACCTTGACGACCTGCGTCTCGCCCACGTCCTCGCGGACGCCGCCGACGCCGCGACGATGGATCGGTTCAAGGCCCTCGACCTCAAGGTGGAGACCAAACCGGACATGACGCCGGTGACCGAGGCGGACAAGGGCGCGGAGGACGTCATCCGCGGCCACCTGAAGCGTGCCCGCCCGAGGGACGCGATCCTCGGCGAGGAGTACGGGGTGGAGGGCACGGGGCCGCGACGCTGGGTGATCGATCCGATCGACGGCACCAAGAACTACGTACGCGGCGTCCCGGTCTGGGCCACACTGATCGCCCTGATGGAGGCCGGAGAGGGAGGCTTCCAGCCCGTCGTCGGGCTGGTCTCGGCTCCCGCCCTGGGCCGCCGCTGGTGGGCCGCGCAGGGCCACGGCGCCTTCACCGGCCGCAGTCTGTCCCAGGCCTCCCGGCTCCAGGTGTCCGGGGTCTCCAAGCTCTCCGACGCCTCCTTCGCGTACTCCTCACTCAGCGGCTGGGAGGAGCAGGGGCGCCTGGACGGCTTCCTCGGCCTCACCCGCGAGGTGTGGCGCACGCGCGCGTACGGCGACTTCTGGCCGTACATGATGGTCGCCGAGGGGTCGGTGGACATGTGTGCGGAACCGGAGCTGTCCCTCTGGGACATGGCGGCCACCGCGATCGTGGTCACCGAGGCCGGCGGCAGCTTCACCGGGCTCGACGGCCGCCCCGGGCCGCACAGCGGCAACGCCGCCGCCTCGAACGGGCTGCTGCACGACGAACTGCTGGGCCATCTCAACCGGCGCTGCTGACGTCCGGTCCGAAGGCACGCCTCCATTGCGCCGCACACGCCCTCTTGTTGGCGCCCGCTTCGCCTGCGACTGTGAGAGTCCCCCCACTTGTGAACTTGTGAAACCGTGAACCAGCGGATCGGCCCGAGGTCCGTCGGCACGGTTTCCGGTAGGAGGTGGCTCCATCCCATGCTCGTCCGCGACGCCATGAGCACGGTGGTCCTCACCATCGGCCCCGCCCACACCCTCCGCCAGGCCGCCGCCCTGATGTCCACCCGCCGCGTCGGCGCGGCCGTGGTCCTCGACCCCGACGGCACCGGCATCGGCATCCTCACCGAACGCGACATCCTCGACTCCCTGGGACTGGGGCAGGATCCGGACTCCGAGCACGCGCACTCCCACACCACGACCGACGTCGTCTTCGCCACCCCGTCCTGGACGCTCGAGGACGCCGCTCACGCCATGACGCGCGGCGGCTTCCGCCATCTGATCGTCCTGGAGCGGGGCGAGCCCGTCGGCATCGTCTCGGTGCGCGACATCATCCGCTGCTGGACCCCCGTACGACAGCAGGCCGCCCAGCACACACCGGCGTAACCGACGGGCCGGGCCCCCGGAAGGGGGCCCGGCCCGTCACGACGGCAAGCGGTCCAGCGCTGGAATCAGCCGCACAGGGCCTGGACCGCGGCTTCCAGCCGCTTGCCGAAGTACTTGCCCTTGGCTAAAGGCAGCACCGATCCCACAATGGACAGTGTCTAAGTCAAGCAATACTCCAAAGTCACACCCGTTCGGGACCTGGTCCCTCTAGCTGTTAGGCTGGTGCCCATGAGCGACCTTCTGGAACGACTGCGCGGACGTGGATGGCGGATGACCGCACAGCGTCGTGTGGTGGCCGAGGTCCTCGACGGCGATCATGTCCATCTGACAGCCGACGAGGTGCACGCCAGGGCAGTCACCAGGCTGCCGGAGATCTCCCGAGCGACCGTCTACAACACCTTGGGCGAACTGGTCACCCTCGGTGAGGTGGTGGAAGTCGCCACGGACAAACGAGCCAAGCGTTACGACCCGAACGCCCACCGGCCGCACCACCACCTGGTGTGCGCGCAGTGCGGCGCGATCCGGGACGTGCACCCGACGGGCAACCCGTTGGCCGACCTCCCCGACACCGAGCGCTTCGGCTTCACGATCTCGAGCGTCGAGATGACGTATCGGGGCGTCTGCCCGAACTGCGCCGCAGCGTAGGACACCCGGGCCTGCGCCGCCCTTCTCCCGGACGTACACGAGAGCCCCGGCAGTGCGCCGGGGCTCTTTCGTGCGCCTGAGGGGCTTTCGCGTGCGCCTGGGAGCCCGAGCAGGTACATACGCCGAGGGCCGGAATCCTTTCGGATTCCGGCCCTCGGCCTTCAGTAGCGGGGACAGGATTTGAACCTGCGACCTCTGGGTTATGAGCCCAGCGAGCTACCGAGCTGCTCCACCCCGCGTCGATGAATGCAACGTTACGTCAAGGGTGCGGACGGAAGCAAATCCCTTTCGGTGGAGGCCGTGAGCCCTTGAGGACCGTGATCCCTTGAGGGGCCGCCGTCACGCGGACAGTTCCTCGCGGAGCGCGTCGCGCAGGCGGATCGCTCGTTCCGTGACCGCCGCCGGGCCCAGCGCCGCCGCACGGTCGGCCCAGCACTGACCCTCGGCGAGCTCGCCCCGGCGCGCGCAGACCAGGGCGAGCCGCAGAGCCGCGCGGCCGTGTCCGGCATTGGCCGCGCGGGTCCACCACACGGCCGCCTCGGGCTCCCTGCCCTCCCGGGCCAGCAGCAGGCCCAGGTTGAAGGCACCGTTGCGGGAACCGGCCTCGGCCGCCTCCCGGTACCAGCGGGCCGCCTCGACCACGTCACCGCGGGCCGCGGCGAGCATGCCGACGCGCACCTGCGCGCGCCGGTGCCCCTGGGATGCGGCGCGCTCGTACCACTCCTCGCACTCGCTGCGCCGGCTCACCGGTTCGCCCAGTTCGTGCGCGGGCTCCGGCGGGCGACGGGCGTCCAGGACGGTGGCCAGGCGGTAGGCGGCCTCGGCGCTGCCTCCGCCCGCCGCGCACCGCAGGAACCGCTCCGCCTCCCCCTCGTCGCCGTCACGCAGCCGGGCCATGCCGACCTGGAGGGCGGCTTCCGTGTGCCCGGCGGCCGCCGCCCGCTCGTACCAGCGCAGCGCGGCCGCGTTCTCCTCCCGGCCCGCGTGCAGGATGCCGAGGTTGAAGGCGGCGTCCACGCTCCCCGCTTCCGCGGCCTTGGAGAACCAGGGCTCCGCGCCCGTCTCGTCCCCGGCCGTCAGCAGCAGGATCGCCAGCGCGTTGGCCGCCTCGCGGTGACCTGCGTAGGCGGCCCGGCGGTACCACTGCTCGGCCGGTCCGGTCCGGCCCTGCTCGGCGCAGAGCAGGGCGAGGTTGTACGCGCCGTTGACGTCGCCCGCGTCCATCGCGGCCCGGTACCAGCGTTCGGCGGTCTGGGTCTCGCCGCGCTCGGCGTGCAGGGCGCCCAGCGCGTTGGCGGCGTTGCCGTCGCCGTCCTGGGCCGCGCGCAGCCACCAGACGGCGGCGTTGTCGGTGTCCCCGGCGTCGCGCAGCAGGAAACCGAGCGCGCAGGCGGCCCGCGCCTCCCCGTCCTTGGCGGACGTCAGATACCAACGGCCGGCCTCCCTGAGCTCGCCGCGCTTCTCCAGGATCACGCCGAGGTGCAGTGCGGCCCGGCGGTGCCCCCGCGCGGCGGCCTGCCGGTACCACTGCTCGGCCTCCTCCACTAACGGGCGGCCTCTGTCGTCGGTCTCCTCCGCGGCCTTCCGGTCCAGCGCCCTGGCCAGCCGGTAGGCGGCCTCCCGGTGCCCCCGCTCGGCGGCGGCCCGCATCCAACGCTCGGTCCCGGCCGCGTCCCCGCGGTGTTCCAGCAGGTCGGCGAGTGCGTAGGCACCCAGCACATGGTCCTGCTCGGCGGCCTGGCGCAGCCAGTACTCGGCGGCGGGCTCGTCACCGCGCTCGCGGTGGTGCCGGCCGAGCGCGTGGGCCGCCGGGGCGGAACCGGCGACGGCGGCGATCCGCCACCATCCAGCGGCCTCCTCCGCGTAGCCCCGCTGGAACAGGAGGACGCCCAGGTTGTTGGCGGCGGCACGGTCGCCCGCGGCGGTGGCGGCGCGCAGCTGGGGTTCGGCTCCGGCGAGGTCGCCGCGGCGCAGCAGCATGGCGCCGAGGACGCTCATCGCCTCCACGTCACCGGCTTCGGCGGCGAGCCGCCGGCGCAGCTCCTCGGCCGCCTCGTCGGCGGCTTCCCCCGCCTCGTCGCGAGGTTCCTCCCGCGAGGAGGACTGCTCAAAACGTCCCGTCTCGTACAGAGTTGCCCTATCCCCCATAACGTCCATCGTCGCACCACCCGCAACCTGGGTACACCTGACATGCCGCAGTCAGTGAGGTCACTTCAGCGTTTTGTCGACATGCCCACAGAGAGACAAGTCAAACACAGATCGGCCAACTCCCGTCGTCGGCGCGGCCGTCGCCGGATTCGGCACATGCGTTCGCACATCACAAAGGCCCGGATTCCTTGAGGAATCCGGGCCTTTGCTGTCGCCGTCATCGCGACTTCAGTAGCGGGGACAGGATTTGAACCTGCGACCTCTGGGTTATGAGCCCAGCGAGCTACCGAGCTGCTCCACCCCGCGCCGTTGTGTGTACAACCGTACCACGGCGCGGGATGGGCCTTTGACCAGACGGCTTGCTAACTGCTCGGGCTCGGTTCGGGGCTGGGACTGCTCCGTGAGGCGTCCGAGCCGCCTCCGCCGGAGCCTCCCCCGCCCTCCGCCGACTGGGCCTTCTCAGCCTGGCGCAGGGCCTTCTCGAGGTCCTTCTGCGCCTTGCCGTAAGCCTCCCAGTCGTTCTTCTTCAGGGCTTCCTGACCTGCCTGGAAGGCATCCTGGGCGTCGTTCAGAGCTGCTTGGACCGACGGGTTCTCGGACGTCGGCGGCGGCTGCGTGCCTTCGTCCTCGCCCGGTGGCGGCTCGGTGGCCGAACCCTTGGCCCCGAAGACCTTGTCGAGAGCCTGCTCCAGCGTGTCCTCGAAGGCCGTCTGGCCTCCGTAGGTCACCAGCACCTTCCGCAGCAGCGGGTACTTGAGTCCACCACCGCGTACGTAGACCGGCTCCACGTACAGCAGTCCGCCGTCGAGCGGGACGGCCAGCAGGTTGCCGTACTCGACCTCGGAGTCGCCGCCTCTCAGCAGCCTGATCGACTCGGCGATGTCCTGTTCGGAGTTGAACTGGCTCTGCACCTGTTTGGGTCCGGCCACCGTGGTGCTCGTCGGCAGCTTCAGGACTCTGATCTTTCCGTACCCCTCACTGCCCGCCTCGGCGTCGACCGCCATGAAGGCACTGAGGTTGTCACGGCCGTTCGGAGTGAACGTCGTGGTGAGCGAGAAGGCCTGTTGCTTCTGGTCGGGCATCTTCATGCTCTGGTAGTACGGCGGTACCGCGTCGCCCGTCTTGTTCGTCGGGTCGGCCGGCACCTGCCACACCTCGCTGCCGCTGAGGAACGTGGTGGCGTCCTTCACGTGGTAGCGGGTCAGCAGTTCGCGCTGCACCTTGAACAGGTCCTGCGGGTACCGCAGGTGGTCCATCAGGTCGCCGGAGATCTCGCTCCTCGGCTCCACCGTGTCCGGGAACGCCTTCATCCACGTCTTCAGGACGGGGTCCTTGGTGTCCCACTGGTAGAGCTTGACCTCGCCGCTGTACGCGTCGACGGTCGCCTTCACCGAGTTGCGGATGTAGTTGACCCGGTTCTCCTGGGCCACCACCGCGCGGTTGTCGTTGGTGGCGGTCAGCGAGTCGGCCGTGGTGTCACCGAGGGTCGTCCGCGACGCGTACGGATAGCCGTTGGTGGTCGTGTAGGCGTCGACGATCCACTGGATCCGGCCGTCCACCACCGCGGGGTAGGCGTCGCCGTCGATGGTCAGCCACGGGGCGACCGCCTCGACGCGCTCCTTGGGCGTGCGGTTGTACAGGATCCGCGAGCCCTCACCGATGGCACCGGAGTACAGGATCTGCGGCTCGCTGAACGCCGCCGCGTAGGCTGCCCGGTTGATCGGGTTGGCGAGGTTGACACCGCTGTCGCCCTTGTAGCTGGTCGTCTTCTCGCCGCTGTCGTCGGAGTAGTCGATCTCCTTCTGGGGACCGCCGACGATCGAGTACGTCGTCGTCCGCTCGCCGTAGTAGATGCGCTGCTCGTACGTGCCGAGGTCGCCCTTGGACGGCAGGTCGGACTCGGTGAACACCGGACGGCCGTCGTCGGCACTGGTGCCCTTGGCGGCGACGGCACCGTATCCGTGGGTGTACCGGAAGTGGTCGTTGATCCAGTTCCGCTTGGGGATGCCGTTGAGGTTGATCTCGCGCAGACCGATGACGGTGTCCTGCTCGGCGCCGGTCTCGGGATCGGGATAGCGGTCCACGTCCAGGTTGGTCGGGAACGCGTAGTAGTTCCTGATCTGCTGGAGCTGCTGGAACGTCGGCGAGACGACGTTCGGGTCCATGATCCGGATGCTCGCCGTCTCGGAGACCTGGTCGCGGAGCTTGGTCTTGTCCTCGGTCTGGCTGGTCCCCGGATACTCGTCGACCTGGGCGTCGGCGATGCCGTAGGCCTCACGCGTCGCCTTGAGGTTCTTCTCGACGTACGGCGCTTCCTTGGCCTGCTCGTTCGGCTGGACCTGGAACTTCTGCACGATCGCCGGGTACAGGCCGCCGATGAGGATCGCCGACAGCACCATCAGGCCGAAGCCGATCACCGGCAGTTGCCACGTGCGCCGCCACAGGGTGGCGAAGAACAGCAGCGCGCAGATCACGGCGATGCAGAACAGGATCGTCTTGGCCGGCAGATAGGCGTTGGCGTCGACGTACCGCAGACCGGTCCAGTTGTCGGTCGCCTTGAAGTCGCTGGACTTGACCGCCAGGCCGTACCGGTCGAGCCAGTACGCGACCGCCTTCAGGGCGACGAAGATGCCCAGGAGCACCGACAGGTGTCCGGTGGCGGCCGCCGTGGCCCGCGCGCCGGGGCTGGTGACCCGCAGCCCGCCGTACAGGTAGTGCGTCAGAGCGGCGGCGATCAGCGACAGGATCGCGGCGGCGAAGCCGAACCCGAGCATGAACCGGTACCAGGGCAGGTCGAAGGCGTAGAACGCGACGTCGAGCTTGAACTGCGGGTCCTTCTGGCCGAACGGCACACCGTTGACCCACATCAGCCAGGTCCGCCACTGACTCGACGCCGAGGCGCCGGCGATCAGCCCCACCAGTGCGGTGATGCCGAGCAGCAGCCACTTCTTGTACGGCGCGATGCTCATCCGGTACCGGTCGAGGTTCTGCTGCTCCAACGACATGGCACTCAGCGGCGGCCGCATCCGGTGCGCCAGCCAGATGTTGAAGCCGACCGCGAAGGCCATCAGCAGGCCGAAGACGAAGAAGAGTCCGATCTTGGTCCACAGGGTCGTCGTGAACACCGACGAGTAGTCGACCGAGCGGTACCACAACCAGTCAGTCCAGAACCCCGCGAACATGGTGAACACCATGAGAAGGACGGCCAGGACGCCCAGGGTCATGAGCAGGGTCCGGACCCGCCGGGACGGGCGGCCCACTCTCATCCGTGGCCCTGTCGGGCCTCCGCCACGGTCCGGCATCTGGAAAGCCAAGGTAGGCACCTCGAAGTTCGCTGTTGATTCGTCAGGCCCGCGAGTTCGTGGACCATGCGCGGACCCGCGCGACAGCGGGCCCACACCTATGCAACTTACTCACCCTTTACTCAGTTCCCGATTCCGGTCCTGAACGAGAGAGGATTGTGACCATGTCCAACACACCCATGGCGGCGAACCCGCTCACCCGGGCCGTACTCGAGATCGACGAGTACGTCTCCGGCCTCGGCTGGGACCAGCCTGCCCGTCTCTTCGCCCTCGTAGACACCGCGCGGCTCCGCGCCGAACAGCCCTCGCTGGCGGACCGGCTCGGTCTGGGCGACGAGCAGGAGACAACCGCCCTCACCCCGATCGAGCAGGACGAGATTCCAACGGGCAAGCCGCTCGACGAGTTCCTGGGCACCATCGCCTGGCCCGACTCGGTGGCCGGCTGTGCCCTGACCGTGGAGCGTCTGATGCTGCCGCCGTCCGCGGAGGCCCAGGTCCCGCAGGATCTGGACGAGGCCGCGCTGGCAACGTGGGTGGCGAAGCACCCGGAGCGCCAGGAGGTCCGCATGACGGTCGCGGTCCTGCGTGACGGCGCCCGCGATTCCGCACTGCGGCTGCGGGAGAAGGACTCGCCCACGGAGGTCCTCACCGGGTCCGCCCTGGTGCCGGGTCTGGCGGAGGCGCTGTCGGCGACGTTCGCGGAGTAGTCCGTACGGGACGGCAGGAAGCGTGCCGCGCGGGCGGCAGCAGGCGTGCCCGCGCGGTCAGGAAGCCGTGCATTTCGGCAGGTCCGCGGTGTCACCGGAGCCGAGGTCCTTCATCGCGGCGAGGGCGTCGTCGATGGTGTCCACCTTGATGAGGGTGAGACCCTCGGGGGTGTCCTCGGCGGCCGCCGCGCAGTTGTCCGCGGGCGTGAGGAAGTACTGGGCGCCCTTGTCGCGCGCGCCGACCGTCTTCATCTCGATCCCGCCGATCGGCCCGACCTTGCCGGCGTCGTCGATCGTGCCGGTGCCGGCGACGAACGCGCCGCCGGTCAGGCTGCCCGGGGTGAGCTTGTCGTAGATGCCGAGCGCGAACATCAGACCGGCGCTCGGCCCGCCGACGTCGGCGAGCTTGATGTCGATGCTGAACGGGAAGGTGTGGTCGGTCCCGGCGGCGATTCCGACGATGGCGCGCTTGTCTCCCGCGTCGTCGGAGGTCGTGGTGGTGATCGTGACCTTCTCGGTCCGCGTCGGCGTCCGGTTCTCCTTCTCGGCGGCGGCCTGCTCCTTGGCGGGCACGATCGTGAATTCGACGTCGTCGCCGGGCTTGTGCTCGGTCACGAGCTCGGCGACATCGGCCGGCTTGCGCACCGCGCTGCCGTCGACGCTCTTGATCACGTCGCCGGCGTGCAGCTTGCCCTCGGCGGGGGATCCCTTGACGACACTGGCGACGATCACCCAGGACTTCACCGGGACATCGAGTGCCTTCAGGGCCGCGACCTTGGCGCTCTCCTGGGACTGGCTGAACTCCTCGGCGTTCTCCTGGGTGGACTCCTCCTCCGTCTTGCCGTCGGGGTAGAGCGTGTCGTGCGGCACGACCTTGTTGTCGTGCGCGAGCCATCCGTAGACGGCCTCGACCAGGTTCATCCGGTAGTCGGCGCTCGTGACCCGCACCGTGGTCATGTTGAGGTGGCCGTCGGTCGGATAGGTCTTGCGCCCCTTGATGTGCAGCACCGGCTCGCCGTCGTGATCGCCCAGAGTGTTCACCGTCGGTCCCGGGGACATCTCCGAGTACGGCACGGGAAGGAACACACCCGCGCACAGGAGTGCGATCAGCATCAGGGTGGAGGCGAGCATCGTCGCGGTGCGGCGTGGCATGCACCGACAGTACGGGACGGGTCTGTCAGCGCACCGTCAGGGCCGCCCGTCTGGGCGGCCCTGACCTCGTCGTACGCCGTTGACCTGCGATTTTCGGCCTCTCAGTCACCCGAGGGCCGGGGCTTCTCCATGGCCTCGCGGAAGCGGGCGTACCCGACGAGCTCGGGGCCGTCGCTCCGCGCTCTGCGCGTGCGGTTGGCCCAGCTTCCCCACAGTCCCGCGCCGACCGCGGTCATCAACGGAATCAGCAACCAGGCAAGAGCGGCCATACCGACCTCCCAACCCCATGAGCGCCCGCGACTGACTGATCAGCAGATTAACCATCCGTAGTGACAACGCTCATACCCGGGGTGCGGTTACGCAACCGGAGTACGCGACGGGGACACGGAAGGCCTCAGCAGGCCCCTACCCGCCCACCCGTCGCCCGACCACCACCCCTCAACGACGGCGCTACGCGCCGACCCACTCTTCCGTTCCGTCCGAGAACTTCTGGTGCTTCCAGATGGGCACCTCGTGCTTGAGGTCGTCGATCAGCTTCCGACAGGCCTCGAAGGCCTCGCCCCGGTGCGGGCACGACACGCCGACGACGACGGCCAGATCCCCGACCCGAAGGTCCCCCACCCGATGCACGGCGGCCAGCGCCCGCACCGGATACTCGGCGGCGACCTTCTCCGCGATCCGCCGCATCTCGTCCTCGGCGCTCGGGTGGCACGAATACCCCAGCTCGTCGACGTCGGTCCCGCCGTCGTGATTGCGCACGGTCCCCACGAACAGCGCCGTCCCGCCGGCCGCGTCGTCGCCGACGGCCCGGAAGATCTCGTCCACGGACAGTGGCGCGTCCCGGATCGCGATCAGCTTGACCGGATCCTGTGCCGCCTGCTCACCGGGGTGATCATTCGTGGATGCCATGCCCCCATCGTGCCCCACACCCAAGCCGACACGGAACAGCCCCGCCGCCCCGTTCACCCCGCACGCGCGCGTACGGGTTCTCCCCGGCCGGCGGTTCCTGCCCCGTTCTCAGCTCCGTCAGATCCGTCGGCGGGTTTTCCGCGCCCGCCGCACCACCGCGGCCGCGCCCAACAGAGCCACCGTCGCTCCCGCGGCGCCCGCCGCCGTCGCGTCCTTGCGGCCGAGCCGCCGTCCGGCGACCGTGTGCCGACCGGATACCTCCTCGAGCAACTCGGCGAGCACCTCCTCGTTGGTGTAGGCGGGCCGCCACCCCGCGTCGTGCAGCCGGCTCCCGCTGACCACCCAGGGGTGCATCGTGTACGCCAGGTCCCCGGCCGGGGACGGGGTCAGCCCGATCCGGTGCAGCCGTGCCGCCGCGCCCAGCGCGACCGCCGACGGCAGCTCCATCCGCCGGATGCCGCTGAGCTCCTCGACCTCCTCCTGCTCCAGCCATCCGTCGCACCCGACAGCCAGCTCGCCCTCGACCTCTTCCCGGACCGCGTACTCCAGGGCGCTGCACAGATCGTCGACGTGGCAGAACTGCCACGCGGGCCGCGAGCCGGCCACCACGAGCAGTCGCGGAGACTCGAAGTACCTGGTCAGCGCGGTGTCGGTGCCTCCCACCAGCACAGCGGGCCGGACCACCGTGACGTTGAGCCCGGGGTGCGCGCGGGGCGCCCTGCGCGCGAGCCGCTCGATCTCCAGGAGATCCCCCACGCCCGTGGCCTCGGCCGTGGCCCGCAGTTCCGCGTCCTCGGACAGCGGCAGCTCGTTGTCCGGGAGCGCCCCGTAGACCATCGTCGAGGTGCACAGCACCACCCGGCGCACCCCGGCCGCCGCTGCGGCCGTCAGCACGGTCTGCGTCCCCCGGACGTTGTAGGCCGTTCGGGCGGCGGCGTCGGTCTCCAGGTCGAGGTCGAGCGCCAGATGGACCACGACATCGGCCCCGCGCAGCTTGTCCGCGATGGCGGGGTCCCGTACGTCCAGGATGTGCCAGTGCGCCTCGGCGCACTCGCCGCGGCGCTCGTCGATGGCGATGACCTGCTTGATCTCCTCCGAGGTGGCGAGCCGCTCGGTGAGCAGTGCGCCGACACCGGCCGCGGCACCGGTGACCGCGACGACGGGCCCGCGCGGGGACGACGGGTGGGTCGACTGGTTTCGCGCTGCGCGAACCTGCGGATCTGGGGAACTCACCGGGCGTCTCCAGCGGTTGTCTTCAGTACGAGCGCATGCGAAGCATGTGTACCAGGTGGCATCCATCCTGCCGCAGGCCTTCTGTCGGCGAAGCATCGAGGCCCGAACCGCTTCAGGTGTCTACGCTGGGTGGTGTTGTCGGGTAACCGTGCCGCCGGAAAGAACCGGTGGCCCTATCAGCCGAGGAATCCCGTGAGTGACACCCCATTCGGATTCGGCCTTCCGCCGGAGGAGCCGGACGACGGCGACGAGGGCAAGAAGAAGGACCCGCAGAGCGGTGGTGGTCAGGACCCGGCCAACCCGTTCGGTTTCGGCATGCCCGGGGCCGGCGGCTTCGGCGGCCCCGGCGCCGACAATCCGTTCGCCGCGATGTTCGGTTCCCTGAACCCCAACGACCTGGGCGCAGCGTTCCAGCAGCTCGGACAGATGCTCTCCTACGAGGGCGGTCCGGTGAACTGGGACATGGCCAAGCAGATCGCCCGCCAGACGGTCTCCCAGGGCACCTCGGACGGCACGAAGGACGCCAGCGTCGGCCCCGCCGAGCGCAGGGCCGTCGACGACGCCGTCCGCCTGGCCGACCTGTGGCTGGACGACGCCACCTCGCTGCCGTCCGGCGCGGCCTCCTCGGTGGCGTGGAGCCGCGCGGAGTGGGTCGAGGCGACCCTGCCGGCGTGGCGGGAGCTCGTCGACCCGGTCGCCGAGCGCGTCGGGGCCGCCATGGGCGACGTGCTGCCGGAGGAGATGCAGGCCATGGCGGGCCCGCTGATCGGCATGATGCGCTCGATGGGCGGTGCCATGTTCGGCACGCAGATCGGCCAGGCCGTCGGCGTACTGGCCGGTGAGGTCGTCGGCTCCTCCGACATCGGCCTGCCGCTCGGCCCGGCCGGCAAGGCCGCGCTGCTGCCGGTGAACATCGCGGCGTTCGGCAAGGACCTGGGCGTCCCGCAGGAGGAGGTGCGGCTGTACCTCGCCCTGCGCGAGGCCGCCCACCAGCGCCTGTTCACTCACGTGCCGTGGCTGCGCTCGCACCTGTTCGGCGCGGTCGACGGCTACGCGCGCGGCATCAAGGTCGACACCGCCAAGCTGGAGGACGTCGTCGGCCAGTTCGACCCGCAGAACCCGGAGCAGCTTCAGGAGGCTCTCCAGCAGGGCATGTTCCAGCCGGAGGACACCCCTCAGCAGAAGGTCGCCCTGGCCCGTCTCGAGACGGCGCTGGCCCTCGTCGAGGGCTGGGTGGACGCCGTGGTGCACGCGGCGGCGAAGCCCCGGCTGTCGTCCGCGGACGCGCTGCGCGAGACGCTGCGCCGCCGTCGCGCCTCGGGCGGCCCCGCGGAGCAGACGTTCGCCACGCTGATCGGTCTGGAGCTGCGCCCGCGCCGGCTGCGCGACGCCTCTCGCCTGTGGGCCTCGCTCACCGACGCGCGCGGGGTCGACGGCCGGGACGCCCTGTGGGCCCACCCGGACATGCTGCCGACGGCCACCGACCTGGACGATCCGGACGGTTTTGTGCACCGCGAGCAGATCGATTTCTCCGAGCTGGACAAGATGCTCGGCGAGGCGGCCGGCAAGCCCGACCTCAGGAAGAAGGACGAGGACAGGAGCGGCGGCCCGGACGAGGACACCGGCAAGGACAAGGGCGACGGCACCGAGTGAGCCTGTACGACGACACGGTTCTCGTGCTCAAGGGGTACGAGAACCAGCCGGAACTCCGCCAGGCCTACCTCGACCACCTCGCCGCGCACCAGGACGGCATGTGGAAGGCCTGCGACGCCGGCCACATCACCGCGAGCGCCCTGGTCATCGATCCGGGGCGCGGCCGGGTGCTGCTGACCCTGCACCGGAAGCTGCGGATGTGGCTGCAGATGGGCGGTCACTGTGAGCCGGGTGACGCTTCGCTCGCGGCTGCGGCTCTGCGGGAGGCCACCGAGGAATCGGGCATCGCGGGGCTGACCCTCCTGGAGGGCGGTCCGGTGCGTCTGGACCGGCATGCGATCCCACCGCCCTGCCACTGGCACTTCGACGTCCAGTACGCGGCCGTGGCGTCCCCTCACGCCGCTCACGCCATCAGCGACGAGTCGCTCGACCTGCGCTGGTTTCCGTACGACGAGGTGGCGGACGTGGCCGACGCGTCGGTCGTCCGCCTGCTGGAAGCGACCCGGACGAGACTGGGCGTCTGACGCACGCGTGAGGGGCGGCCGCCCGTGGCGGCCGCCCCTCACCTCTGTCCCGGCCGACGGCTCAGCTCCAGACGTTGCCCTGGTTCTGTCCACGGGCGCCCTGCTGGCCCATGCCGTACTGGGCGGCGAGGCCGGAGCCGATCTGGGCGTTCTGCGGCGGCAGCAGCTCGCTGGGCTGGACGAGTGCGAAGCCGCTGCCCATGAAGCTGAGCTCCCACCCCTCACCGGTGCTGCCGCGGCGTCGCCACACCCCGGAGGAGTGGGTCTGGGCCTGCAGCTGCACGCGCAGCCCCGTGGACCAGGCGACGATCGCGTCGGCATCGCAGCTGACGTACTTGTCCGGCGTCACCTGCATCAGCAGCGGCATGCCGGAGGTCATCAGCGCGACCTTGCCCTGGCCGGTGATGTTGAGCTGGTACTTCCCGGAACCGGAGATGCCGTACAGGCTGTCGACGGCGATGACCTCGTGGTGCAGCGAGGAGTCCATCGCGAGCACATAGCTGCTGTCGACGGTCAGCCCCTCATGGTCCACGTCCATGACGTGGACGTGCTGGGCGAGGTTGGCGAGGTAGACCGTGCCCTGCCCGTGGCAGCGCATCAGGTCCAGTCCCTCACCGGTGCGCGCACGGCTGCGTGACTGGCCTCGGCTCTGGTACTCGGCGTCGAACTCGACGAGTCCCTGGTAGGCGATCATGCTGCCCTTGCGGGCGAGGATGTCGTCGTGCCCCTCCAGGGCGACCCGGAGCATCTGCTTGTTCTGCAGGCTCCAGCGTTCCTGGGTCTGCTGGTCGTTGTAGGCGAAAAGCGGGCTCTGCATGGTGTGGTTGCTCCCCCTCAGCCCCGGACCCGGAGACGGTCGGTGCTGTCCTCACTGGGCTGGACGACGACGATGCCCTGACCGGAGAACGCCATCTGGTAGGCCTCGCCGCTGCCGCGGCCGATCAGCGACTGCGCCCGGAAGCTGCGCTTGCCCTTCACCTTGAGGTTCGGGGACCAGGCGACCAGGGCGTCCGGGTCGACGTACGTCTCGTCCTCGCCACCGCCGCAGTCGACGACGATCGGCTTGCCCCGGGAGGTCAGTGCGACCCAGCCCTGCCCGGAGATCCTGGTGTTCCACAGGCCCTGCCCGGCGAACTTCGCCAGGCCCTTCACCCGCTCCACGCCCCACGACAGGTGGGCGTCGAAGGCAAGCAGGTTGGTGGCGTTGACGGAGATGCCGTCGCCGTTGAGGTTGATCACGACGACGTTCGCACCGTAGTCGGCGAGGTAGAGCAGGCCGTCGCCGGAGCACTTCATCAGCGGCGCGCCCTCCCCGGTCATCCAGTCCCGCGCGATCTGGCGCACGGCCGACGGGTTGGGCTCGTACTGGACGAACCCTTCGTAGGCGACCATGGACCCCACGCGTGCGAAGAGGTCGTTCCCGGTCTGCATGGCGACCTTCAGCATGTGGTTGCCGTGGTTCTCCATGCGCGCGGTGACCGGTGCGGGGGCGTAGCCCGCGAGTGGCTGGTTCATGACGGGCTCCCTCAGATCTCGTACGGCTGGACGACGATGAAGTTGCCGGGCGCTCCCCGGAACTGGAGGTTGACGCTCTCCCCGGTGTCGCCGGGGTAGGAGTTGCGGCGCATTCTCACCTGGCTGGAGACGATCACCTGGGAGGCGGCCGACCAGGCGACCACGGCGTTGCAGTCGGCGAACGTGGTGGGCGTCACCGGCAGCACCACGGGCACACCGTGCGTCTTCACGACGATGGTGCCGGTCCCCTGGAACTGCATCGTGAACAGCGCGCCACCGGGAATGCCGTGCCCCTCGATGCGGCGGACCTCGTACTGGAGGCCTTCGTCGAAGGCGAGGACGTTCTCGGCGGAGACGCACACGGCGTCGCCCTGGAGCTCGATCGGGTGCAGCATCGTGGCGTCCTCGGCGAAGAACACCTGGCCCTGGCCCGTGCAGCGCATCAACTGCATCTCCTGGCCGGTCGCGTTGCCCACGATCCGGCCGGTGAAGCCGGCACCCTTGTAGCTGAAGTCGACCTTGCCCTGGTAGAGGACCATGCTGCCCTGCCGGGCCAGCACGGGCTGCCCGCCGATGCCGAGGTCGACGCGGACGAGCTTCTTGTTCTGCTGGGTCCAGCGCTGCCCGGTGGGCGTCTCCTTGAACATCTGGAGCGCGCCGAGCACACCCGGGGTCTGCGGTGCGCCCTGGAGAGCACCCTGCGGTGTCCCGTAGGGCGCCTGTCGGCCGGACATCTGACCCGGCATCTGTCCGGGCGGCGGCTGCTGGCCGTAGCCGGGCGGCGGGGCGGGAGCCTGCGGTGCCTGCGGTGCCTGCGGCTGCGCGCCGTAGCCAGGGGGCGGCGGGGCGCTCGGAGCGGGCGGGCCGGGGGGCGGTGGCTGCTGGCCGAAGGGCGCGGGTGCCGGGGCCGGGGGCGGCACCGGGGAGCCGCCGGGCGGAGTGCTCAGGGGCGCGACGATCGTCTGCGCGGCGTGCACCGACGGCGCCGGAGCCGGGGGTGGGGGTGGGGTGGCGCCGGGGGGAGGGGCGAAGCCCTGTGCAGCGGGCTGAGGAGCCGGCGCGGGTGCGGGAGCGGGGGTGCCGGGGACGGCGAACGCGGGCGGTGCGAAGCCGGGGACGGCGCCACCCGCCTGCGGCTGCTGCGGGGCGGCGGGCTCCTCCTCCGCCACCTCACCGCCGAAGTTCTTCAGCAGCGCTTCGAGCCCGCCGTCGAAGCCCTGACCGACGGCGGCGAACCGCCACACGTCCTTGAAGTAGAAGTCACCCAGCATCACCGCCCGCTCCGTGGAGAACTCGGAGCCGTCGAAGGGGTAGCGGGCCACTTCCTCGCCGCCCGCGACGATGCGGATGTATCCGGGACCGATCTGGGACATCTGCCCGGCGCCGTCGAGCGTCGCCGTGAAGGACAGCTTCTTGATCTGCTGCGGGATCCGGTCCAGCGTCACCCGGAAAGATTCCGTGTCGCCCGCCTGCGCACCCAGGAGCTGGAGGGACTCCTCGGGGGACTTCGGCTGGTTGAAGAAGACGAAGTACCGGTCGTCCGAGAGCCGTTCGTCGGCGTCGAGACCGAAGCAGCTGATGTCGAAGGTGAGCCCGGGGCCGGAGATCTGCACGCCTACGTACAGATCCGTGCCAGCGGTGAGGTCACTGATCCTGGCCTTGTGGCCGCGTTGGAATTCCCTGGCCATGCGTACGACCGTCCCCCATCCCGAATGTGAGTGCGTCGCGCCAGGCTAACGGCAAACCCGGACAACCGACGAAGTCGGTACAGACCCGGTACACAACACGCGCGTGCCCCTACGACGTGCTCACCTCGGACGGCGTTCCCTCGTCGTGGGCACCGGGCGGGTGCGGCAGCCGCTCGGCCGCGACCACGCCCTCCAGGTAGCCCCGGGCCCGTTCCGTCTTCGGATACGCCTCCAGCAGACGCCAGAAACGGGGCCCGTGACCGGGCACCAGCAGATGCGCCAACTCGTGGCAGAGGACGTAGTCGACGACGTACTCGGGCATGCCCTGCAGCCGGTGCGACAGGCGGATGCTGCCCTCGGACGGCGTGCACGAGCCCCAGCGCGTGTTCTGGTTGGTCACCCACCGCACGGAGCGGGGCAGGGCCCGCCCGTCGAAGTACTGGGCCGACAGCCTCTCGGCCCGCTCGGCCAGTTCGGTGTGCCCGAGTGTCCGCCTGCTCTCCTGGGCGGCCAGCTTGTCGAGCATGACGTTCACCCACCGCTGCTCCTCCGCCTCGGACATCCGGGCGGGAATGAGCACGACGGTGCGATCGCCCTCGCGGTACGCGGACACCGTTCTGCGTCGGCGGGAACTCCGGCGGACCTCGATCGCGCTCGTCCGTGAGCCGTTCGTCGACTGACTCGTCGTGCTGCGCTGTGGTGGGGCGGCGCGGTGCGGTGGGTCGGCGGGCACGCCCCGACGTTACCCGCTGCCCACGGGGAAGTCCCGGCTCCGGGACGCTTCGATGTCGATCCCCCCACCATGCGCAGGATTTATAGGATCATTCTCCGCTTCTGTGGACAACTTTCCGCACAGTCCTTCAAAGCGATGCATGCTGGCATTCGTCGACCGCCCCATGAGCGGGTCGACGGTACTGATCTCCAGCGGCACTACGGCACTGCGGCAGCGATCAAGGACATACGGGGGACCCGGCATGCATCCGATGGTGAAACCCGCGCTCCGGCGCGGATGGCGCGACCTCAACACCGTGCAGTTCGGAATGACACCCGCGCACGCGTTGACCCTGGGGCCGGTGGACACGGCGACGGGCAGCTTCCTCGACCTGCTCAACGGCACCCGCGGGCTCGATCGCCTGCGCGAGGAAGGCCGGCGCATGGATCTGCCCGACGGCCATGTCGACCAGCTCGTGACCAGACTGTCGCGGGCCGGGCTCCTGGACGACTCCCGGGGCGGCGGTCCGGCCGCCGACGCCCTGCGCGAGAAGCGGGAGGTCCTCGACCGGCTGCGCCCCGATCTGGCCTCGCTGACCCTGACCACCTCCGCACCGGGCGACGCTCTCGGGCGACTCGCCGCGCGCCGCGGCGCGCGGGTGCAGGTGAGGGGCGCGGGCCGGGTGGGCGCGATGCTGGCGGCGCTGCTGTCGGGAGCCGGCGTGGGCGAGGTCGACGTGCGCGACATCGGCCGGGTCGAGCCCTGGGACGTCGCACCGGGCGGCCTGCCCGCCGAAGCCGTCGGCGACCGCAGGGACGAGGCGGCCCGCCGCGCCGTACGCCGCGCCGCACCGGACCGACCGCGGCGCCGTACCGCCCGGTCACCGTCCGAGGGGAGCGACCCCGGATTCTCCCTGGTGATCCTCGCTCCCCGGGACGATGTCGCCGTGCACGCACCCGACCCGTCGGGGGCCGAGCCCCTGGTGGCCTCCGGAACACCCCACCTCTATGCGGGCGTGGCGGAGGGAACCGGTGTCGTCGGACCGCTCGTCCTGCCCGGTGAGACGGCCTGCGCGGGCTGCCTCCAGGGAGACAGGACCGACCGGGATTCGGCCTGGCCCCGTATGGTCGCCCAGTGGCGTTCCGGGCGGCAGCGCCAGGTGGGAGCCTGTGACATGGCTCTGGCCGCGACCGTGGCCGGACTGGCCGGCGCCCACGCGCTGGCTCACCTGGACGGCCATGTTCCGTCCAGTGCCCGCACCCGTTGGGAGGTGGCCCTCCCAGGTCTGCGCTGGCATGCGCGGCCGGTTCGGGCGCGTCCCGGGTGCCCGTGCGGAGCAGCGGAGGGGGACGCGGTGAGAGGCATGTCGGAACACACCTCCGAGTACGGCCGGGCGCACGAGACAATGGCCTCGCAAGGGCCGCCGAAGGAGTCGTGCCGTATGGCGGACGCGGAGCGGCCGGCAGGGACTTGGAGGGCGCATGTCTGATCTTCCCCGGAAAGCGGTCACCCGGACCGCCAAGCTGGCCGCGCTCCCGCTCGGCTTCGCCGGGCGGGCGACCTGGGGGCTCGGCAAGCGGATCGTGGGCGAGTCCGCGGAGATCGTCGGCCGGGAGCTGCAACAGCGCACCGCGGAACAGCTGTTCAAGGTGCTCGGCGAACTCAAGGGCGGCGCGATGAAGTTCGGCCAAGCCCTGTCGGTCTTCGAGTCGGCCCTGCCGGAGGACATCGCCGGGCCCTACCGCGCGGCGCTGACGAAGCTTCAGGAAGCGGCTCCGCCCATGCCGACCCGCACCGTGCACGCGGTGCTGGAGGAACGGCTCGGCGAGGACTGGCACGACCTGTTTCTCGAGTTCGAGGACAAGCCGGCCGCCGCGGCCTCGATCGGCCAGGTGCACCGGGGGGTGTGGCACGACGGCCGCGAGGTGGCGGTCAAGGTCCAGTACCCGGGCGCCGGCGAGGCCCTGCTGTCCGACCTGAACCAGCTGAGCCGGTTCGCCCGCCTGCTCGGCCCGCTCATCCCCGGCATGGACGTCAAGCCGCTTATCACGGAGCTGAGGGACCGGGTCTCGGAGGAGCTGGACTACGCCCTGGAGGCCCGGGCCCAGCAGGCCCACGCCGAGGAGTTCGCGGACGACCCCGACGTCGTCGTACCGGCAGTGGTCCACCAGGGCGAGCAGGTGCTGGTCACCGAGTGGATGGACGGCGTCCCACTGTCGGAGATCATTTCGGACGGCACGGAAGAGCAGCGCGACCGGGCCGGTCAGCTCCTGGCCCGCTTCCTGTTCTCCGGTCCGGCCCGCACCGGGCTGCTGCACGCCGATCCGCATCCGGGCAACTTCCGTCTGCTGCCCGGCGGTCCGGACGGCGAGGACGACTGGCGTCTCGGCGTACTGGACTTCGGCACGGTCGACCGTCTCCCGGGCGGGCTGCCCCACCCCATCGGCGAGGCCCTGCGGATGACTCTGGACGGCGAGGCGGAGGCCGTCTACCGGATGCTGTGCGCGGAGGGTTTCGTCAGGGAGACCATCGAGCTGGATCCCGACGCGGTCCTCGAGTACCTCCTGCCGATCATCGAACCGGCGCGTGTCGAGGCGTTCACCTTCACCCGCAGCTGGATGCGCGGCCAGGCCGCACGCATCGGCGATCCCCGCTCCCCGGCCTACCAACTGGCCAAGCAGCTCAACCTCCCTCCGGCGTATCTGCTGATACACCGGGTGACTCTGAGCACGATCGGTGTGCTGTGCCAGCTGGGCGGGACGGTACGACTCCGCGACGAACTGCAGGAGTGGCTGCCGGGATTCCTCCCGGAGGGACCAGAGCCGGAGGAACCGGGCCTGGAGGAACTGGAGCTGGACGCGGAGAAGGAAGAAAACGCGGCGGAAGCGGAAGGCGCGGGGGCCCCGGCGGAGGAGAAGTCGGCAGCTCAGGCGTGAGACACGCGGGCCGCGCCCGCCGTCGTGTCCCGCTCGGTGCAACGCACCGCGGGGGCCGGTCCGTTCGGCACGGACCGGCCCCCGCGGTGGAGAGAGACCGCCGGGTCGGCCGGATCGGGAGAACCGGCTGACCAGCAGAATCGCTACTGCACGGCTACTGCATGACGGCCATGGCGAGCGCGCGGCGGGCGCGCCGGGAGGCACGCTCGGCGCGGCGCTGCATCCGGCGAGCGGTCACCAGGCGTACGGCCTGGCGCTCCCGTTCGGCCTCGTGCAGTCGCTCGTGCATATGCGCACGGGCCAGGGCTTCTGGGATGAGTTGCATCTCACGGGTCCTGTTCTGGCGCGAGTCGTTCGCGCCGCTGGTGGTGAAGTCTTCGGTCGCGGAGCCTGCGGGCTCGTCGGCGGTCGGCATCATCGGGGCCTGCTTCTGCGGGTCGTGCGTGAGGGGATGGTCGATCGTTCCTGGGGCGTTCATGCCGTGACCGGGTTCTTGCGCGGACGGCCACGCGGCCGCTTCCGGGCGACGACGACACCCTGGACGAACAGCTCCCCGCCCCAGACGCCCCACGGCTCACGCCGTTCCTTGGCACCGGCGAGGCAGGCCTCCATCAGCGGGCAGGTACGGCAGAGGGACTTGGCGTACTCCACGTCCGCCGGCGACTCGGCGAAGAAGACCTCCGGGTCGTAGGAACGGCACGGGACGGGTACGCCGAGGTTCTCGATGGCGTCGTCGAGCGCGGTAAGCGCGGTGAGCGGAGTCAAGGTCGGGTCCTCCGTGGAGCCAGGCTTGGGGATCGTTTCGGAAGGCGGTACGGACGGGGCGTGCGCTTCGAGTTGCACGGTTCGTCTTCCTCGTCTGTTCGTTCCGGCCGGTGGGCCGGGTGGCGGCTGGTACCGGGTTCTTGTCTTGTCCCGAGGCGCTTCGGTCCGTCGTCCCCGTTCGGGGACAAACAGAAGGGCCGCGGATCCCGGATGGGGTTCCGCGGCCCTGAAGGCGCCGGCCTGATCGAATCAGGCTGGATGACTCCAGGGTTCTGGCCCACGGAAGGCCCACATCAGGTGGTGCTGCGTCGTCGTCTGCTTCCGGAATCCGGCACCGGCCGCCGCAAAGGCATAGGTCTGCGCCTGTGCCTCTACCGCTTCCAGTGCCTTGATCGGTCGCTCATCGCGCTCACGGAGGGCAAGGCCCGCGGGAGCAACGAAGGACGCCGGACGTGCGGCAGGGATGCCGGACAGACCAGTGCCCTGATTCGAGACGCCGAGCATGCACAGGGAGACGGCCGAGCGATCGGTCATTTTGACGACGGAGCTGGTGTTGATGCTGATCACAGGACTCGCCTCCTCTCGGCGTATCAGGGGACCGGGGTCAACCGGTCCGGCGAATATGCAAGTACAACACGGACCCAGGGCCTGTGAGAAGGCCGCCGTTCCCGTGCCTAAGAACCTATGGGGCTTCCCGGGGCATGCGCAAACTATTTTCTCGACGAGTTGGAATCAGTCCTGATCCTTGCCATGCGCCCCGTCCTCGCCTGCGCATATGGCCAGTACGTCGGCTCCGTAGCGCCCCAGCTTGCGCATCCCCACCCCGGGGATGCGGGCGAGCCCCGCCGCGTCCTCGGGGACCGCCTCGGCGATGGCCATCAGCGTCTTGTCCGTGAAGACGCAGAAGGCCGGCTGTCCGCTGCGCCGCGCCTGCTCGCCGCGCCAGTCGTGCAGTCGCTCGTAGAGGCCCTCGTCCATGTCCGAGGGGCAGTCCTCACAGCGCATCAGCTTCATCTCGCCCGCGTCCGTCAGGGTGCGGCCGCAGACCCGGCACCGGGCAGGGCTGCGCTGCCCGCGTCGGGGGCCCGACGCCGCGAAGGGGGACGCGGCCGCCCCGGACACACCACGCTCCACACCTCCCGCTCCCCCCGCACCGCCCCGGCCGACCGCGGCCGCCGAGCCGGAACGCACCCCGTCGAGGAAACGGCTGGCCCGGCGGTTCGCCCTCCCGCCGGGCGAACGGGAGAGCGCCCAGGAGACATGGAGACGCTCGCGCGCCCGGGTGACACCGACATAGAGGAGCCGACGCTCCTCCTCGATCTGCTCGTCGGTCTTTGCGTAGGTGATCGGCATCATCCCCTCGGCGACACCGACCAGGAAGACGACGTCCCACTCGAGGCCCTTGGCCGAGTGCAGCGAGGCGAGCGTGACGCCCTCCACGGTCGGGGCGTGCTGGGCACCGGCCCGCTCGTCGAGCTCGGAGACGAGATCGGCGAGGGTCGCACCCGGTCTCGCGGCGGCGAAGTCCTGGGCGAGGTTCACCAGAGCGGCCAACGACTCCCAGCGCTCCCGCACCGCACCCGAGCCCGTCGGCGGCTGGGCCGTCCAGCCCTGGCCGGACAGCACGGCACGCACCTGGGAGGGCAGGTCGACGACATCGTCGAGGAGACTGTCGTTACCGCCGAAACGGGCCGCCCCACGCAGGGCGACACCCGCCTTGCGCACCTCCGGACGGTCGAAGAAACGCTCGGCACCACGCAGCTGGTACGGCACCGCGGCGTCCGCGAAGGCCTGCTCGTAGGCCTCGGACTGGGAGTTCGTGCGGAACAGCACGGCGATCCCACTGGCCCGGACACCCGCGTCGATCAGTTCGCGGATCCGGCGCGCGGTGCCCTCGGCCTCAGCGGGTTCGTCGGGGTACTCGGCGAAGACCGGCTCGGGTCCCGGACCGCGCTGGGAGACCAGTTCCAGCCGGTGGTCGGCGGCACGGCCACGCGCCTGGGCGAGCAGACCGTTGGCGAGGTGGACGACCTGGGGGGTGGAACGGTAGTCACGGACCAGTTTCACGACGGTGGCACCGGGATGCCTGGTGCGGAAGTCGAGCAGGTGGTCGGGCGTTGCGCCCGTGAACGAGTAGATCGTCTGACTGGCGTCACCGACCACGCACAGGTTCTCCCGGTCGCCGAGCCAGAGCTCCAGCAGCCGCTGCTGGAGCGGGCTGACGTCTTGGTACTCGTCGACGACGAAGTGCTGGTACTGGGCGCGGACCTGTTCGGCGATGTCCCGCCGGTCCTGCAGGACGGCCACGGTGAGCAGCAGCACGTCCTCGAAGTCGATGACCCCGCGTTCCCGCTTGAGGTCCTCGTAGGCGGCGTAGAGCTGCGCGATCTCGGCGGGGTCGCGGGGCGCCTCACGCGCGGCCTTGGCCGCGGCGGGCGGGTAGTCGGCGGGGACGGTCTGGGTGACCTTGGACCACTCGATCTCGGCGGTGACGTCCCGCAGCTCGCCCCGGTCGAGGCGGATGCGGCAGGCGGCGGCCGCGTCGGCGACGAGCTGGATCTTCCGGTCGACCAGCCGGGGCAGGGAACCACCGACCGCTTTCGGCCAGAAGTACTGGAGCTGGCGGAGCGCCGCCGAGTGGAAGGTGCGGGCCTGGACCCCGGCGGCACCGAGCTGGCGCAGCCGGCCACGCATCTCCCCGGCGGCGCGGTTGGTGAAGGTGACGGCGAGCACGCTGGAGGGCTGGAGGATGCCGGCGCGCACCCCGTAGGCGATCCGGTGGGTGATCGCCCTGGTCTTGCCGGTACCGGCGCCCGCCAGTACACACACCGGGCCGTGCAGGGCGGTGGCCACCTCGCGCTGCTCGGGGTCGAGCCCTTCGAGCACCGCGTCGGCCGAGTCCGGTACCCGCGGGAAGAGAGGGGAGGGCGTTGCTGCTGTCACACCGCCATGCTGCCAGGTCGCCGGATACGGATGAGCCGGGTTGTCCACAGGCAGCGCCTTGCGGTCGTACTGGTACGACGGGGGTCACAGCAGGAGGACCGGGTGGACGCGGGGTGGACCGGGGTGGACCGGGGTGGACCGGGGTGGACCGGGGTGGACGCGGGACGGGCCCCGCCGCAGGGGAATGCCTGCGCTTTCAAGTACGTTCCTCCCACATCGAGGACTTCCCCGAGCAGCCGAAGGAGCACGAGAGACATGCCGGGCACTGTGACGATGTACAGCACCACGTGGTGCGGTTACTGCCGCCGCCTGAAGGGCCAGATGGACCGCGAGGGCATCGCGTACACCGAGATCAACATCGAGCAGGACCCGGACTCGGCCGCCTTCGTGGAGAAGGCGAACGGCGGAAATCAGACCGTTCCGACTGTGCTCTTCCCGGACGGGTCGACGCTCACCAACCCGTCGTTGGCGCAGGTGAAGCAGAAGGTCGGCGGCTGAGCGAGCGGTTCACCGGAAGCGGGGTGGGCGTCCCTGGTCGAGGGAAGCCCACCCCGCTTCCGTGTGTCAGAAGACGCTGCGGGTCGGGAGGGGCTTGCCGTACCAGCGCTCGATCAGGCGGGCCGCGATCGAGATGCCGTAGGGCGGGAGCACCTCGCCGGACTCGAAGGCGGCGTCCAGTTCCTCCCGGGAGAACCAGCGGGCCTCGTGGATCTCGTCGCCGTCGACGGTGATGTCGGTCGAGGTGGCACGGGCGAAGAAGCCCAGCATGAGGCTGGAGGGGAACGGCCAGGGCTGGCTGGCGATGTACTCGACCTCGCCGACGCTGATGCCGACCTCCTCGTGGACCTCGCGGCGCACCGACTGCTCGATGGCCTCGCCCGGCTCGACGAATCCGGCGAGTGTCGAGAAGCGGCCCTCGGGCCAGTGGACCTGGCGGCCGAGCAGGATGCGGTCGTGCTGGTCGACGACGGCCATGATCACGGCGGGGTCGGTGCGCGGATAGTGCTCGGCGCCGCAGGCGGGGCAGCGGCGGATGTGGCCGGCCGCGGCGATGACGGTGCGCTCGCCGCAGCGGGAGCAGAAGCGGTGCAGGCGCTGCCAGTTCTCCAGGGCGACCGCGTGCACCATCAGGCCCGCGTCACGTGATGACAGGAACAGGCCCGCCTCGCGCAGTCCGGCCGGGCGGGCGGAGTCGTCCATGCGGCCGGGCAGGGAGTCCTTCTGGAGGGCGAAGTAGCTGACGCCGTCCTCGTCGGTGCCGAGGAAGTAGCGGTGTGCTTCGGTGAGCGGCGCCTCGAAGGAGGGTGTCATGACGAGTTCGGTGCTGCCGTCCGCCGTCTCGTCGATGAGGACCTGGCCGCCGGAAACCACGAAGCAGCGCGTCGAGGGGTGGCTCCAGGCCGCCGCGAGCCATGCTTCGTCGAGCCGGTGGTGGGCGGCGCGGTTGATGCCGCTCGGGGCGGTGAGCGAGACGGGGCGGTCGGCGATGTGGTCGGTCCTGGTGGTCACGGGTGCTTCCAACTCCCCCGGTGAAACGGATTGGGTCGGCGGTTGGTTCGGCGGGACGTACGGCGGGAGGCGACCGGTTCCGGCGGCACGCCCGGCGACAGGGGTGCTTCCAGTGTGCCCCGTCGCGGACGCCCCGGGGCCGGACGGTCCCGGGGCGTTCAGGGCACGTGCCGCCAGTGCTCGGCGAGGTCGCCCCAGAGGTGTGCGGTGGTCTCGACGCCCTTGAGGAGGAGGTCCAGTTCGACCTTCTCGTTGGGGGCGTGCCATCCGTCGGACGGGATGGAGATGCCGAGGAAGAGCACCGGTGCGCCGAGGACGTCCTGGAGGTCGGCGGCCGGTCCGGAACCGCCTTCGCGGGTGAAGCGGACGGGTTTGCCGAAGGCGCGGCCCATGGCACGGGCCACGGCCTCGAGGGCGGGGTGGTCGAGCGGGGTCAGGCACGGGCGGGTGGCGGGGCGGAAGGTGATCTCGCAGCGGATGCCCTCGGGGATCTGCCCCGCCGTCCAGTCGCGGACGGCTTTCTCGATGTGGCCGGGGTCCTGGCCGGCGACCAGCCGGAAGGACAGTTTGACCATCGCCGAGGACGGGATGATCGTCTTGCTGCCGGGGCCCTGGTAACCGCCGCCGATGCCGTTGACCTCGGCGGTGGGGCGGGCCCAGACGCGTTCCAGGGTGCTGTATCCGGCCTCGCCGCGGGTGCCGTGCGAGGTGGCGGTGCGCAGCCACTCCCGCTCGTCGAAGGGGAGCTCCGCGAAGAGCTCGCGTTCGCGGTCGGTGAGCTCGACGACGCCGTCGTAGAAGCCGGGGATCGCCACGCGCGCGTGTTCGTCGTGCAGGGCGGCGACCAGGCGGGCGACAGCGGTGGCCGGGTTGGGCACCGCGCCGCCGAAGGAACCGGAGTGGATGTCCTGGTCCGGGCCGTGCAGCCGGATCTCGCACTCGGCGAGGCCGCGCATGCCGGTGCACACGGTGGGGGTGTCCGCGGACCACATGCCGGTGTCGGAGACGATCACCGCGTCGGCGGCGAGCCGGTCTGCGTGCTGCTCGACGAGTGCCCGGAAGTGGGGCGAGCCGGATTCCTCCTCGCCCTCGATCAGCAGCTTCAGGTTCACGGCGGGGGTGGTGCGACCGGTCGTGGCGAGGTGGGTCCGCACACCGAGGGTGTGGAAGAACACCTGGCCCTTGTCGTCGGCCGCCCCGCGCGCGTAGAGGCGGTCGTCCCGTACGACGGGTTCGAAGGGCTCGCTGTGCCAGCCGTCCTCGCGGGCGGCGGGCTGCACGTCGTGGTGGCCGTAGACCAGCACAGTGGGTGCCCCGGGGTCGGCCGAGGGCCATTCGGCGTAGACGGCGGGGGCGCCCGGGGTGGGCCAGACCTCGGCGGTCGGGAAGCCGGTCTCGGTGAGTTTGGCGGCGAGCCAGTCGGCGCTGCGGCGCACGTCGGGTGCGTGATCGGGCTGGGCCGACACCGAGGGGATGCGCAGCCACTCGACTAGGTCGTCGAGGAAGGCGGCGCGGTGCTGCTCAATGTACGTACGGACGGCGCTGACGGCACTGTCAACGGGCTGGCTCATGGTCTCGAGCCTATCGGCCCGCGGAGGTGTCCTCGGAGTGCGGTATCTCACCGGACGGTTCCTCCAGCAGCAGCCGCTCCAGCGCTTCGCGGCCCGGCAGCGCGTCGGGGCGTACGACCTCGCCGGTGCGTACGTACAGGAAGGAGGCGGTGACCGACTCCAGGGGGACGCCCTGCTGCTCGGCCCAGGCGAGCCGGTAGACGGCGAGCTGGAGGGGGTCGGCGGTGCGGTTGTGGTGGGTCTTCCAGTCGACGATCTCGTACGTCGTCCCGTCGCCGGCGCCGCTTTCCTTCTCCCCGTCGCCCTTCTCCCCGTCGTCCTGCCGCCCGTCGTCCTGCCGGTAGACGGCGTCGATGCGGCCGCGTACGACGCGGCCGGCGATCGCCAGCTGGAAGGGGGCCTCCACACGGTAGGGCGTGCGGCGGGCGTACTCGGTGCGTTCGAAGGCGTCCTTGAGGGCCGCGAGGTCGTGTTCGTCGGCGATCTCGGCTTCGCTGCCGGGAAGCTCGTCGGGTTCGAGCATGGGCAGCGTCAGTTCTTCGAAGCGGGTCTCGACCCAGGCGTGGAAGCGGGTGCCGCGGCGCGCGGCGGGCTGCGGCGGGCGGGGCATGGGGCGGGCCAGCTCCTGGGCGAAGCCGTCCGGGTCGGCGGCCAGGCGCAGCAGCTGGGACGTGGTCAGCGAGGCGGGCAGCGGGACCTCGGTGACGCTGTCCCGGGCGCGCAGCAGTTCGCCGGTGAGGGCGTCGAGGTCGCGGTCCCAGGAGGCGACGGTACGGGCTTCCTCGGGGGTGAGCCGAGGCGTGGCGGGCTCCGGAGCGGTCGCCTGGTGCGGGATCCGGAGCGGGACGGCGGGCAGGCCGTTGTCGGGACGATCGTTGTCGGGACGGCCGTCGGTGGTGGGGCCATCGGTGGTGGGGCCACCGGCGGTGGGGCGGTCGGTGGCCCAGGAGTCCCAGTCGCCGGAGTCGTCGTCCGCGAAGGGGTCGCCCTCCTCGGGCGGGAGGTACTCGTCGTCCGGTGGCGGGGGCCAGTCCGGGTCGGCGTACGTGTCGGGAGCGTGTACGGCCGTGGGGTGGTCGTCCGGGGCACCGGCGAGGCTTTCCAGGTGGGCCAGGACGGTCTCGGCGGCGGCGCGGCGGCGGGCGAGGGCGTCGTCGTCCAGCGGGAGGGGCCACGCCTGGTCCTGGGTCGCCCGGTGCAGGGCGGGGTTCTCCTCGTCCTCGGCGGGCTCGTCCGCCCAGGCCTCGATCTCGCCGTGCCCGGCGGCGCAGTGGTCGTGGAGGGCCTGCAGGAAGGCGGACGGCCCACGTGGTTTCTTCTGCGAGGGCCCCCACCAGTGGCCGGAGCCGAGCAGCAGCGAGCGGGGGCGGGTGAAGGTGACGTAGCCGAGGCGGAGCTCCTCGGTGTGCTGGTGCTCCTTCATGGCGTCGTGGAAGGCCTTCAGGCTCCTGGAGTCCCAGGACTCGACATCGGGCAGGGTGTCGGCGTCGCCGCGCAGTCCGTGGGGCAGCACCTTGCCCTGTGCGGTCCACTTCTCGCGGCCCTGGCCGCTGGGGAACGTGCCGGTGACCAGTCCGGGGACGGCCACGACGTCCCACTCCAGGCCCTTGGACTTGTGGGCGGTGAGCACCTTGACGGTGTTCTCGCCGCCCGGCAGCGCGTTGTCGAGGCCCTTCTCGTACTGGGCGGCGGTGCGCAGGAAGCCGAGGAAGGCGAGCAGGGTCGCCTCTCCGTCCCCGGCGGCGAAGGAGGCGGCGACGTCGAGGAAGTTGGACAGGGTCTCGCGGCGGCGGGCGGCGAGGGCGTGCGGGGACGCCGACAGTTCGATCTCCAGGCCGGTGACGGCGAGAACGCGGTGCAGGACGTCCATCAGCGGGTCGGCCAGGGAGCGGCGCAGGTCGCGCAGTTCGGTGGCCAGTCGGGCGAACCGCACGCGCGCGTCCGGTGAGAAGGGCAGCCCGTCGTCGCCCTGCCCGTCCAGGGATGTCTCCAGGAACGTGTCGAGGGCGTCCGCGAGTGAGATCACTTCGGCCGGGTCGGTCCCTTCGACGGCTGCGGCGAGGCGGCGGTCGGGGTCGTCCTCGCCGTCCACGCGCGCGTGGGACACGAGCAGTCGCGCGCGGCGGCCGAGCAGGGCGAGGTCGCGGGGCCCGATGCGCCAGCGCGGGCCGATCAGCAGGCGGACCAGGGAGGCGTTGGCCCCGGGGTCCTGGAGGACCTCGCAGACGGCGACCAGGTCGGCGATCTCGGGCAGGTGCAGCAGCCCGGACAGGCCGACGACCTCCACGGGTACGTCCCGGGCGACGAGGGCGCCCTGGATCTCGGCGAAGTCGGTCGCCGTGCGGCACAGGACGGCGATCTCGCCGGGCGCCTTCCCGGTGCGTACGAGGTGGGCGATGGAGTCGGCGATCCAGTCGAGTTCCTCGGCGTGGGTGCTCAGCAGGGCGCAGCGGACGGTGCCGTCCTGTTCGGCTCCCGGGGCCGGACGGAGGGCTTCCACGCCTGCGTGCATGGCCCGCAGGGGGTCGGCGAGGCCGTTGGCGAGGTCCAGCAGGCGGCCGCCGCTGCGGCGGTTCTCGCTGAGCGACTGGCGGGTGGCGGGGCTGCCGTCGGCCCGGGCGAAGTGCTCGGGGAAGTCGTCGAGGTTGGCGACGGAGGCGCCGCGCCAGCCGTAGATCGCCTGGCAGGGGTCGCCGACGGCGGTCACCGGGTGGCCGGTGCCGCCGCCGAACAGGCCGGCCAGCAGGACGCGCTGGGCGACCGAGGTGTCCTGGTACTCGTCGAGGAGGACCA
This sequence comes from Streptomyces sp. M2CJ-2, assembly GCF_016757295.1. Lineage (NCBI taxonomy): Bacteria > Bacillati > Actinomycetota > Actinomycetes > Kitasatosporales > Streptomycetaceae > Streptomyces > Streptomyces sp. M2CJ-2. The sequence continues at coordinate 85,703 of NZ_JAESIF010000014.1, forward strand.
CACGGAACTCGTCGCGCAGGACGCGGCCCACTTCGGGAATCCGGGCGAGCCGGGCCGAGAGGGCGATCTGGTCGCCGAAGTCGAGCAGGTCGCGTTCGCGTTTGGCGGTTCGGTAGCGCAGGACGAGGTCGGCCAGTTCGCGCCGTGCGGCGGCCGCTTCGGGCACTTTGCGCAGGTCGGCGTTGGTGAGCCTGGTGTTCTCCAGGGTGCGCAGCAGCTCGGCGTCGTGGTCGCGCAGGTCCTCGGGCCGTACCAGGTGTTCGGAGAGTTCGCCGTCGAGGGTGAGGAGGTCGCCGACCAGGTCGGGGAAGGAGCGGGTCAGCGCCGGGTAGGGGCCGGGAGCCTCGCGCAGCACCCGCGCGGCGAGCTGGTAGCGGGTCGCGTCGGCGAGGAGGCGGGAGGTCGGTTCGAGGCCGATACGCAGCCCGTGATCGGCCAGGAGGCGGCCCGCGAAGGCGTGGTAGGTGGAGATCACCGGTTCGCCCGGCGGGTTGTCCGGGTCGAGGGGATCGGGGTCGGTGACGCCGGCCTTGATCAGCGCCTTGCGGACGCGTTCGGCGAGTTCACCGGCGGCCTTGTTGGTGAAGGTGAGGCCGAGCACCTGCTCCGGGGCGACCTGGCCGGTGCCGACCAGCCACACCACGCGCGCCGCCATCACCGTCGTCTTGCCCGAGCCGGCTCCGGCCACGATCACCTGGGGAGCGGGCGGCGCGACGATGCAGGCCGTCTGTTCCGGAGTGAAGGGGATGCCGAGGAGTTCCTTGAGCTGATCGGGGTCGGTGAGAGGTGCGGGCACATCGCAGAGGCTAACGGCGATCGCTGACACCCGGGGCCGGACGGCGCTCCGGGAGTGGAGAACCGCAGGTCTGCACGGGCAGCGCGATGCGTGACGCCTGTCACTCGACCACGTGCCGCCCCTCGGGCCGGGCGCTGCACGAGGCCTGGAACGCGCAGTGGGCGCAGTGCTGGCCGGTGCTCGGGGTGAAGCGTTCGTCGAGGACCTTGCCGGCGGCCGTGGCGAGCAGGTCGCCGACCCACTCCCCCTCCAGCGGCTGCTGGGCCTGCACCTTGGGCAGGGTCTCCCCGCCGTCCCGTTTGGCGGCGCCCTGGCGCAGCTGGACCAGCTCGGCACCCCCCGTTTCGGGGCGTGTTCCGTCGAACACCTCGTCGACGGCGCCCTCCTGGACGGCGAGCTGGTAGACGGCGAGCTGGGGGTGGCGGGCCACCTCGGCGGAGCTGGGGGCCTGTTTGCCGGTCTTGAAGTCGACGACGTAGGCGCGGCCCTCGCCGTCGGCCTCGACGCGGTCCATCTGGCCTCGGATGCGGACCTCGTAGTCACCGGCCTCGAGGCTCACGTCGAAGTCGTGCTCGCTGGCCACCGGAGTGCGTCCGGCGCGGTCCATGACGTGCCACTGCAGGAAGCGTTCGAGTGCCACGCGCGCGTTCTGCTTCTCCTGCTGCGACTTCCACGGCGCGTCGAAGGCGAGCGCGTTCCACACGGAGTCGAGGCGTTCCATGAGGACGGCGAGGTCGGCCGGGGTGTGCCCGGAGGCCACCTCGTCGGCGAGGACGTGCACCACGTTGCCGAAGCCCTGGGCGGCGGTCGCGGGTGCGTCGGCCTTCACCTCCCGGCCGAGGAACCACTGCAGGGTGCAGGTGTTGGCGAGCTGGTCGAGGGCGCTGCCGGAGAGCACGACGGGCTGGTCGCGGCTGCGCAGCGGCACCTTGCTCCGGGTGGGTTCGTACATGCCCCACCAGCGGTAGGGGTGGGCGGACGGCACCAGGGGGCGGCCGTCCTCGTCGGCGAGGGCGGCGAGCCGGGCGAGCCGGTGGGCGGCGGCCTCCCTGAGGGTGTCGGAGACGCGCGGGTCGACCGTGGTGGCGCGCAGTTCGGCGACGAGCGCGGCGACGGACAGCGGGCGGCGCGGGCGGCCGGTGACGTCCTTGGGCTCGACGCCGAGTTCGGTCAGGAAGCGGGAGGGCTGGTCGCCGTCGTCGGCGGGGGCCTTCACGGCCGTCACCACGAGGCGTTCGCGCGCGCGGGTGGCCGCCACGTAGAACAGCCGGCGTTCCTCGGCGAGGAGCGCGCCGGGGGTGAGCGGTTCGGCGAGTCCGTCGCGGCCGATGCGGTCGGCCTCCAGCAGGGAGCCGCGGCGGCGCAGGTCGGGCCACAGGCCCTCCTGGACGCCGGCCACGACGACCAGCCGCCACTCCAGGCCCTTGGCGCGGTGCGCGGTCATCAGGCGTACGGCGTCGGGGCGTACGGCGCGTCGGGTGAGGGTGTCGGCGGCGATGTCCTCGGCGTCGATCTCCTCCAGGAAGTTCAGGGCGCCCCGGCCGCCGGTGCGTTCCTCGGCGCGGGCCGCGGTCGCGAACAGGGCGCACACCGCGTCGAGGTCCCGGTCGGCGTGGCGTCCGGCGGCGCCGCCCCGGCGGGCGGCGCGTTCCAGGCGTGCGGGCCACGGGGTGCCGTCCCACAGGTCCCACAGCGCCTCCTCGGCGGTGCCGCCGCCGGCCAGGCGTTCGCGTGCCGTGCGCAGCAGCGCGCCGAGCCGCTGGGCGCCACGCGCGTACGTGGGGTCGTGCACGACCAGCCGCTCGGGTTCGGCCAGCGCCCGGGCGAGGAGTTCGTCCGAGGGCGGGGGCAGGGGGTTGCCCGCGGCCCGCTCCTCCTCGCGCAGGGCCCGGCCGAGGCGGCGCAGGTCCGCGGCGTCCATGCCGGCGAGGGGGGAGGTGAGCAGGGTGAGGGCGGTTTCGGTGTCGAGCCAGCGGGGCTCCGGCCGGTCCGGTTCCTGTGGCTGTTCCTGTCCCTCCCCTGGTTCCGGCTCCTCGTTCGGCTCCGGGTTCCGTCCCCGTTCCCGCTTCCGCTCCCGTCCCGGGCCGTCGGCCGCCTCCGCCGTCGCCACCGCCCGCAGGGCCGTCAGCAGCGGGGTCACCGCCGGTTCGTGGCGCAGGGGGAGGTCGTCGCCGTCGACGTCCACCGGGACGCCGGCCGAGGTGAGGGCGCGGCGGACGATGGGGAGGGTGCGGGAGCCTGCCCGCACCAGGACGGCCATGTCGCTCCAGGCGACGCCGTCCTCCAGGTGGGCCCTGCGCAGGATGTCGGCGATGTTGTCCAGCTCCGTACCGGGTGTCGGGTACGTGAGGACCTCGGCCCGGCCGCCGTCCCGTGCCGGCGTGAGTTCCCGGTGGGCGCGGACCTTCTCGGCGGGAAGGCGGGGCAGCGGCATGCGCTGGGTGACCAGGCGGGTGGCGGCCAGCAGGGCCGCGCCGGAGCGGCGCGAGACCCGCAGCACCTCGACCGGGGCCGGGCGGCCGTCCGCGCGGGGGAACGCGTCGGGGAAGTCCAGGATGCCGTTCACGTCCGCGCCCCGGAAGGCGTAGATCGACTGGTCCGGGTCGCCGAACGCGACCAGGGTGCGGCCGCCGCCGGCCAGCGCGTGCAGCAGTCGCACCTGGGCCGGGTCGGTGTCCTGGTACTCGTCGACGTACACGGCGTCGTACCGCGCGGCGAGCTGCCGGGCGATCTCGGGGCGGCGGGCGAGGAGCACCGCGCGGTGGACCAGTTCGGCGTAGTCGAGCACGCCCTGCAGGTCGAGGACGTCGAGATACTCGGCGAGGAAGGCGGAGGCGGCACGCCAGTCGGGGCGTCCGATGCGGCGGGCGAAGGCGTCCAGGGCCTCGGGGCCGAGGCCCAGCTCACGGCTGCGGGCGAGCACCGCGCGGACCTCGTCGGCGAAGCCGCGGGTGGTCAGGCAGGCCCGCAGTTCGTCCGGCCAGCGCACGTGTGCCAGACCGAGGCGTTCGAGGTCCACCTGGCCTGCCAGCAGCTCACGGACGGTGACGTCCTGTTCGGGGCCCGAGAGCAGGCGCAGCGGTTCCACGAAGAGATCGCTGTCCTGGTGGGCGCGGATCAGGGCGTAGCAGAACGAGTGGAACGTGGTCGCCTGCGGGGCGCGTGCGGCTCCTGTCCGCAGGGCCATGCGGTCGCGCAGTTCGACGGCCGCCCTGCGGCTGAACGTCAGCACGAGGATGCGTTCGGCGTCACCGCCACGGGCGATGCGCGCGGCCACGGACTCGACGAGCGTGGTCGTTTTCCCGGTGCCTGGACCTGCGAGAACGAGCATCGGTCCGGTCTCGTGGTCAACCACGGAGCGCTGTGCGGCGTCCAGGCGAGGGGGAGCCTTGCGAGCCGGCGGGGTACGGACCAGTCGATGAGCGCCACGGGCCCCCCGTCGCACCTGGGGGTGCGACAGGCCGTTGGTGGAGGAGGAGGAGCTCACGTGGTTCGCCGGTCCTGGTGGGTGTGCTGGTTGCCGTTCCACCGCGCGGGGTGGGCGCCGGCCGCGGGGTCGGAGGGACACGTGCTGGTGACGCTAGACCGACGGGAAGTGCGGAAGCAGGGCCTCCGCATTTTTCCTCCCGACGCTCGCGACACACGTGCCACTCGCCCCACGAACGTACGTCATGGCGCGGTCGTGCCCCATTTCCCCCATACGGATCACAGGTCGCACGGCGGTGCGTCCGATGCCGGAAGCTGGCTGGTGTGACCCTCCCCGCGGCCGCCGTCCCACCGTGCGCGCTTCATCTCGAGGCGCGGCAGGTGCCCTTCTGCGGCCCGGCTCGCCTCCTTGAGCGGAGTGCCCTCCGCGCGGTAGCGGCCGAGGGCTCTCAGCTCGTGGCCCGGCAGCAGCACACCGTCCGCGCGGACGACACGCCACCACGGGACGGCTCCGCCGTAGAGCGCCATCACGCGCCCCACCTGACGCGGGCCGCCCTCCCCCAGCCACTCGGCCACGTCGCCGTACGTCATGACGCGGCCCGGCGGGATCCGCTCGGCCACCTCGAGGACCCGCTCGGCGTACTCGGGCAGGGCGTCCGCGTGCTGAGGGCCGGGGTCGGACGGAAGGCTCTCCTGACTCATCCGTCCCATCCTGCACCACCCCACCGACAACGCGACCGACCGTGCGACGGGTACGCGCACGTGCGTACGCCTCGCCCGGGGGCCGCGCTTCGGGCAGACTGTGCGGCCCCGCACATGGACCCTGATGCCCCCTTGTGGCGGTACGGCATGCCACCATCGTGCGGGCGGTGACTGGTGATACGAGAGCAAGAAGAGGCGATGAAACAGCAGGGTGCGCACCCCGGGGACACGGCGGGCGCCTCTGACGCTTCGTCGCACCCGGACACCGGGAACACCGGCCCGCAGGACGCCGACGCGCAGGACGCCGGCACCGAGGCGGCGGGAAGGCAGGCCGCTCCGGGCCCTCCTGACGGCACAAGCAGGACAGGCGGCGCGGACAGGACGGACAGGACAGAAGGGGTAGACAGGGCAGAAGGGGCGGACGGCGCCGATCCGGCGCACAGCGACGAGGTCGAGGGCGACGAACCCCTGCTCCCCGCCCGTGTGCACCGCCCGTCCGATCTCATGCGGCTGCTCGTCGGCGTACTCGCCGTCGGGGCGCTGCTGGCGGTCGCCGCCTTCGCCCACGGCACCACCTCGGGGCTGGAACAGGACATCACCAAGGGCACCGGTCAGGCGCCCGACCTGCTCATCAAGATCGCCGGTTTGGCCTCCAGTATCGCGATCCTCCTCGTACCGGTGGCCTTCGCCATCGAACGGCTGATCAAACGGGACGGACTGCGCATCGCCGACGGGGTGCTCGCCGCCGTCCTCGCGCACGGCGTGACACTCGCCACCGATCTGTGGGTCGCGCAAGCCGCGCCCGAGTCGATCCAGGACGCACTGACCCAGCCCTCCCCCGGCGACATCCACGCCCTCACCGATCCGGTGCACGGCTACCTGGCACCGGTCATCGCCTACATGACGGCCGTCGGCATGTCCCGCAGACCCAGATGGCGCGCGGTGCTGTGGGTCGTGCTGCTCCTCGACGCCTTCTCGATGCTCGTCACCGGGTACACGACTCCGTTCTCCATCATCCTGACGGTGCTGATCGGCTGGACCGTCGCCTACGGCACCCTCTACGCGGTCGGTTCGCCCAATGTGCGCCCCACCGGACAGACCCTGATGGCGGGCCTGCGGACCGTCGGCTTCCGGCCCGTGAGCGCGTCCCGCCAGGAGGCGCCGGACGCCGTCGAGGCCGGGGACCGGGGCCGCCGCTACTTCGTCACCCTGGAGGACGGTCCGCCGCTGGACGTGACGGTGGTCGACCGTGAACAGCAGGCACAGGGCTTCTTCTACCGCACGTGGCGCAACCTGACCCTGCGCGGCTTCGCCACCCGCAGCAGCCTCCAGTCCCTGCGCCAGGCACTGGAGCAGGAGGCGCTGCTGGCGTACGCGGCCATCGCGGCCGGCGCCAACGCGCCCAAGCTGATCGCGACCTCCGAGCTCGGCCCCGACGCGGTGATGCTCGTCTACGAGCACAGCGGCGGGCGCACCCTGGACTCGCTGCCGGACGAGGAGATCACCGACGAGCTGCTGCACGGCACCTGGCGTCAGGTGCAGGCGTTGCAGTCCCGCCGGATCGCGCACCGCAGGCTGGTCGGCGACGCGATCCTGGTGGATCGTTCCGGCAGGGTGATCCTGACCGACCTGCGCGTCGGTGAGATCGCCGCCGGCGATCTGCTGCTGCGCATGGACGTCTCCCAGCTGCTGGTGACGCTCGGGCTCAGGGTGGGCGCCGAACGGGCGGTGGCCTCCGCGCTGAGCGTGCTCGGCCCCGACGCCGTGGCGGACTGTCTGCCGATGCTCCAGCCCATCGCACTGAGCCGCTCCACGCGCGGGACCCTGCGCCGGCTCGCCCGGGAACGGGCGCACCGCGACCGTGAGGCGGTCCTGGAGGCCTCCCGGCAGGCCAAGCTGTCCCGCGCGGAACAGGCCGCGGCGGAGCAGGCCGAGGGGCCTCCGGCCGGGCCCGCCGCGGCCGGGAAGCCGGACAAGAAGACCGTGCGGGCGGAGCAGCGGGCCGAGAAGCGGGCCATCGACGAGGCGCTGGAGGAGGCGCGCGAGGAGGACCTGCTCGCGCAGATCCGGCACGAGGTGCTGCGGATCAGGCCGCAGGCGCCGGTGGAGCCGGCCCGGCTGGAGCGGGTACGCCCGCGCACGCTGATCAGTTTCATCGCCGGCGCCATCGGCGCGTACTTCCTGCTGACGCAGCTCACCCACATCGAGTTCGGACCGCTGATCGCGGGCGCCGAGTGGGGCTGGGTGGCGGCCGCCGTCCTGTTCTCGGCGGGCAGCTACTTCGCCGCCGCCCTGGCGCTGCTGGGGTTCGTCCCGGAGCGGGTGCCGTTCGTCAGGACGGTGGCGGCGCAGGTCGCCGGGTCGTTCGTGAAGATCGTCGCCCCGGCGGCGGTGGGCGGTGTCGCCCTGAACACCCGGTTCCTCCAGCGTGCCGGGGTGCGGCCGGGGCTCGCCGTGGCGAGTGTCGGCGCGTCGCAGTTGTTCGGGCTGGGCTGCCACATCCTGATGCTGCTGTCGTTCGGCTATCTGACGGGTACCGAGAAGACGCCGTCGCTGTCTCCGTCCCGCACGGTCATCGCGGGTCTGCTGACGGTGGCGGTGCTGGTGCTCGTGGTGACGTCGGTGCCGTTCCTGCGGAAGTTCGTCGTCACGCGCGTGCGGTCGCTGTTCGCGGGTGTCGTGCCGCGGATGCTCGATGTGCTGCAGCGCCCGCAGAAGCTGATCACCGGCATCGGCGGCATGCTGCTGCTCACCGCCTGCTTCGTGATGTGTCTGGACGCCTCCATCCGGGCGTTCGGCGACGAGACGACCTCGATCAGCATCGCCAGTGTCGCCGTCGTCTTCCTCGCGGGCAACGCGCTGGGGTCGGCGGCGCCCACCCCGGGCGGTGTGGGCGCGGTGGAGGCGACCCTGACGGTCGGTCTGATCGCGGTGGGGCTGCCCAAGGAGGTCGCCGCGCCGGCGGTGCTGCTGTTCCGGCTGCTGACTCTGTGGTTGCCGGTGCTCCCGGGCTGGCTGGCCTTCAACCACCTCACCCGCAAGGAAGCGCTGTAGTTCACTCAGCTGCGCCAAGCGGGGACCGGCTGCTCCTGTTCCTCGTGAAGCAGCAGGTCAGAGGGTTGTCCACAGGCTTCCCCCGTGAGCCCGGGATCTGCCTACCATGGCCGGACCGCCATCCGCCGCACGGTGCGGACGGCCCGCGAGGGGGGATGTGGCACATGACGCGTTTCGTACGGTGGACGGCTCTGGCGGTCTCCGCCGCGCTCCTGGCGGCGGGGTGCAGCGGCGGCTCGTCCGACGACGAGAGCGACGGGACGGCGTTCGGCTGGGGACGCTGCAAGGCCTCCGAGGGCGCGCCCGCACCCGGCGACGACTGGCAGTGCGGCACGCTCGAGGTGCCGCTCGACTGGTCGAAACCGGACGGCGAGACGATCGAACTGGCCCTGATCCGGGCGAGGGCCACGGGAGACGACCGCCTCGGGTCGCTGCTGTTCAACTTCGGCGGCCCGGGTGGCTCCGGCGTGTCGATGATGCCCTCCTACGCCCCGAGCGTCTCGAAGCTGCGCGAGCGGTACGACCTGGTGAGCTGGGACCCGCGGGGTGTGGCCGCCAGTGAGGGCGTCCGCTGCCGGGAGGACAAGGAGATCCAGGCGGCCGAGTCGGTGGACACCACCCCGGACACCCCGGCCGAGGAGCAGGCCTACTTCCGGGACGCCGCGGACTTCGGGCAGGGCTGCCGGAAGGGGGCCGGAAAGCTGATGGCACACGTGTCGACCGCCGACACCGCCCGCGACCTGGACCGCATCCGGCAGACGCTCGGCGACGACAGGCTGAACTACTTCGGGATCTCGTACGGCACCGAGCTCGGCGGGGTCTACGCCCATCTGTTCCCCGAGAAGGTGGGCCGGATGAACCTCGACGCGGTCGTCGACCCGACCGCCGACGCCATGGGGCACGCCAAGAACCAGGCGCGCGGTTTCCAGCGCGCGCTGGACAACTATCTGAAGTCCACCGGGCGGGACCCCGAGCAGGGGACGCGCGAGATCGCGGAGTTGCTGGACCGGATCGACGCCGAGCCGCTGCCCACCTCCTCGGCCGGCCGGGAGCTGACCCAGACACTGGCGCTGACCGGCATCGTCCTCCCGCTGTACACCAAGGAGGGCTGGCCCGCGCTGACCAGCGCCCTGCGGGCCGCAAAGGAGGGGGACGGTTCGGAACTGCTCGCACTGGCCGACGGCTACAACGAACGCGACGCGTCGGGCCGCTACGGCACGACGACCCACTCGCAGCGGGTCATATCGTGCTCGGACGCCAGGCAGCGGCCGACGGCGGCGCAGACGAAGAAGCTGCTGCCGGAGTTCGAGCGGATCTCGCCGGTGTTCGGGCCGTTCCTCGGCTGGGACACGGCGGGCTGGTGCCACGACTGGCCGGTGCCGGGCCGACACGACACCCCGGAGGTGAGCGCGCCGGGTGCGGCACCGATCCTGGTGATCGGAAACACCGGCGACCCGGCCACCCCGTACGAGGGTGCCCGGCGGATGGCGGACGAGCTGGGCAAGGACGTGGGGGTCGTGCTCACCTGGAAGGGCGAGGGCCACGGCGCGTACGGCAGTGGGAGCGACTGCGTCGACTCCACCGTGAACGCGTATCTGCTGGACGGGACGGTGCCGAAGGACGGCAAGGTCTGCTCATGACGACGGCGGGGGTCTCACGCACCCGTGGTGCGCGAGACCCCCGCCTCGGCCTCTCGTTCGGATCAGGCCGGCATCGCGGTGGTGACCCGGGGTCAGTAGATCGGCTTCGACGGCTCGATCTGGTTGACCCAGCCGACCACGCCGCCGCCGAGGTGGACGGCGTCGGCGAAGCCCGCGGACTTCAGGACCGCGAGGACTTCCGCACTGCGGACACCCGTCTTGCAGTTCAAGACGATCTTCTTGTCCTGCGGCAGGCTCTCCAGGGCGTTGCCCATGAGGAACTCGTTCTTCGGGATCAGCCGGGCGCCGGGGATGGAGACGATCTCGAACTCGTTCGGCTCGCGGACGTCGATGAGCTCGATGTTCTCGCCCTCGTCGATCCACTGCTTGAGCTGCTTGGGAGTGATCGTGGCGTCGGCGGCCGCCGCCTGGGCCTCCTCGGAGACGACGCCGCAGAAGGCCTCGTAGTCGATGAGCTCGGTGACGGTCGGGTTCTTGCCGCAGACCGCGCAGTCGGGGTCCTTGCGGACCTTGACCTGGCGGTACTGCATCTCCAGGGCGTCGTAGATCATCAGGCGGCCGACCAGCGGCTCACCGATGCCGGCGAGGAGCTTGATGCCCTCGTTGGCCTGGATGGAGCCGATGGACGCGCACAGCACGCCCAGGACGCCGCCCTCGGCGCAGGAGGGGACCATGCCGGGGGGCGGGGGCTCCGGGTAGAGGCAGCGGTAGCAGGGGCCGTGCTCGGACCAGAACACGGAGGCCTGGCCGTCGAAGCGGTAGATCGAGCCCCAGACATAGGGCTTGTTCAGCAGCACGCACGCGTCGTTGACCAGGTAGCGGGTCGCGAAGTTGTCCGTGCCGTCGATGATCAGGTCGTACTCGCTGAAGATGCCCATCACGTTGTCGGACTCGAGCCGCTCTTCGTGCAGGACCACGTTCACGTACGGGTTGATGCCCTTGATCGTGTCTCGCGCGGACTCGGCCTTCGGCCGGCCGATGTCGGCCTGGCTGTGGATGACCTGCCGCTGCAGGTTCGACTCGTCGACCTCGTCGAACTCCACGATGCCGAGCGTGCCCACGCCCGCCGCGGCCATGTACATCAGCCCGGGCGAACCAAGGCCACCGGCGCCGACGAACAGCACCTTGGCGTTCTTCAGCCGCTTCTGCCCGTCCATCCCCACATCGGGGATGATCAGGTGGCGGGAGTACCTGCGAACCTCGTCTACGGTGAGCTCGGGGGCCGGCTCGACCAGGGGGGGCAACGACACGGGGACTCCGTTGGTCGGTCAATCACTACGGTTGTTCTCCCCCCAACACTGCCACGGCCTTTTTCATTCCGAGACACCCATCCCGACCCGCGAGACGAGATCGTCCCAGTAACCGGGCAGCGGTTCCCAGGGATCGGTTCGGCCGCCGCGGGCCGTGCGATCGGTGAAGTAGATGGTCGCGGCGCCCTGCCAGCGGGCGACGCGCAGCGCCTCCTCCAGGTGCGGTCCGGGCACTCCGTGGACGAAGTGGCAGAACCGCTCGGGCGGATGGTCCGCTGTCCATTCCGCCACCTGCGACCAGCGGTAGTCGCTCCACGGGCCGGAGAAGGTGACCAGTTGGTCCGCGATCTCGGCGTGGCCCGGGTGCGGGTGGGCGCCGTGACCGAGGACGATGTGGGCGTCGCCACGGATCGCGCGGAGTGCGCCGACCGTCCGCCGGACCTCGGGGAGCGCGGCACGGTCCGCGGGGCAGCGGTCCAGGAGGAATCCGTCGGCCTGGTACCAGTCGACGAACCGGTGGGCGTTCGAGATCAGCTCGCCGAAGCCCCTCCACCCGTATGCCGAGTCGAGATGGCCCAGGACGCGGACACCGGCGTTGCGCAGCCGGCCGGCTGCCTCCAGGCAGTGCGGGTCGGGTTGCACGCCGGGGCCGTTGGCCACGTTCAGGACGACCCAGTGCAGAGGGCTTCCGTCTCCCGGGCGGGTGAGCGCGTTCCATTCGGCCGGGGCGAGGAGGGGGTGCGCCAGGCCGGGGACGCCGACGCCGGTACGGACACCGGTATCGATACCGGTGCCGGGTCTGACCCGGGGGATCAGATACGACATGCCGCCTCCATCCAGATGTCGGCGAGGGATTCCTCGAGGTTGATCCTGGGGCGCCAGCCGAGCCGGTCGCGCGCGGTGCGCACGTCCGCCTGCTGCCAGCTCCCGCAGCCGTCCGGGTACGGGTACGCGACCGACGCCGCGTGGTGGTCGGACTCGCTCCGCGGGTGGCCGACGCCCGGCCTGAGATGCGGGGTGTGGGCGGTGTGGCCCGTGTGGGTGGCGTGGATGCCGTGGGCGGCCTGGGCGCCGGGCGGGCCGTCGAGTTCGTGGAGGACCCCGCCGTATCCGGCCACGCGGGCGAGGACCGCGGCGGCGTCCCGCAGGCGGACGGCGCGGCCCGAACCGATGTTGATGACACCCTGTGCGGCGGAGAGCGAGGCGGCGTGCACGGCACGGGCCACGTCCCGGACGTCGACGAAGTCGCGCTGGGCACCGAGACCGCCGAGCTTCAGTTCGCCGTCGCCGGACTGCATGGCGCGGCGCATCGCCTCGGCGAGGCGGCCGAGCGGGGAGCCGGCGGGGGTGCCGGGCCCGGCGGGTGAGAAGACCCGCAGGACCACGGCGTCCAGCCCGGAGCCGAGAACCAGTTCGGTCGCGGCGAGCTTGCTGACGCCGTACGGGCCTCCGGGACGGGGGACGGCGTCCTCCGCCGTGGAGGAACCGGGCTGGCTGGGACCGTACTCCGCGCTGCATCCGATCTGCACGAGGCGGGCCCCGCAGCCACTGCGGCGCAGGGCCTCGCAGACGGTGGCGACGGCGACGGTGTTGTGCCGGGTGAGTTCCCGGGCACCGCCACGGGTGGCACCGGCGCAGTTGACCACCACGCCGGGGTGGACGGCGTCGAGGAAGCGGGTGAGCGCGCCGGGGCTGCCGGTGGCGAGGTCGAAGCGGACGTCGGCGTCGTCGCCGCGGCCGAGGGTGGTGAGCTGGACGGCCGGGTCGGCGAGCAGACGGTCGGCGACGAAACGGCCGATGTACCCGTTGGCTCCGATCAGCAGAACTCTCATCGGGCGGCTCCTGTGGCGGCCGGGGCCGCTGGGCGGGTGATCATGTGGGATCTCCTTGGAGTGGTGCCTGCGGCCGGGCGTGCGCCGAGGCTCGGGGGAGTGTGCGGGTTGCGTGGATCAGGAGGGTCAGGGCCGCCGCGCCACAGGTGAGAGTGGGAACCGCGGTGGGGCCCCAGGTGGAGGCCAGGCTTTCCACGGGCGCGGCCAGCGCGCCGCAGCCGGGGAGGCGGGCCGCGAAGACCGTGGCCAGGGCGGCTGCCTGGGCCAGGGCGGTGGCGACGAGGATCACCTTCGGGGCGCGGGTGAAGCCGTGGAGGGCGAGGAGGCGGGCCAGGAAGAGGAGGGCGCCCAGGGAGAGCGCTTCGAAGGGGATGAAGGGTTCGTCCAGGGCCGTGGCGCAGAGGGAGAGGAGAACGGCCAGAGCGCACAGGAACAGCGCGAGGACGCCGAACAGCAGGGGTCGTACGGAGGCGGTGAAGTCTTCGAGCCCTCGGCTGGTCGCGAGTCTGCGGCGGGCCCGTGCGGTGAACAGGCCCGCGCCCCAGGCGCCGGGGGCGCAGGCCAGGGTGAGGGCCAGGGCCGGGGCGACGGTGAGCGGCCAGTCGCCGTCCGCGGCGCCGGTGGGCGGGCTGTCGGGGCCGCCGGTGATCGCGGTGTGGAGCAGGCCGTCGCCCAGGACGGCGTAGCCGATGAGCCAGCAGGTCCACGTCGCCGTGCCGGGGACCGGTGGGCGGGCGGCGCTGAGCGGGCCCCGGCGCAGGACCGCGCGCGTGGCCAGGGCGATGGCGAGCACGCCCGCGGCGACCGCGCAGAAGCGGGCCTGGCTGTGGGTGAGGCGCAGGGCGGTCACCGACGCGACACCGAGGGCTCCGGGGAGCAGCGTGAGCGCGATCCAGCCGGCGCGGGCCTCGGGGGCGGCGGTGGCGGAGGGGCTGGGGGCGTCGTGGTCGCGGGGGATCCGGGCGTACAGCTCCTCCGCGAGGGAGAAGACGTCCCGGTGCCGGAAGCGTGCGGCGGTCCGGTCGGTGACGCCGTGCGCCTCCAGGCCCGCCGCGATCTCCAGGGGGTCCACGGCACGTTCGCACAGCTCGCGGTGGCGGTGCAGCAGCGCCTTCACGGGGTCGGCGGTGCCCGGGTGGGCGGTGGCGGGCCGGGCCGGGTCCCGGTCCAGTTCGTCGAGTCCGGTCATCGTGCCGCCTCCGTCGCGGGGACCAGTGGGGTGGCCGGCACCGGGGCGGTCGGCCTCAGGACGTCCGTGGCCCGCTCGGGGGCGCCGGTGGCCCAGGTGGGGGCGGCGCGCAGCGGCGGGCGGGCGGCGGGGCCGGACCAGTCGCCGGGGACGTGGACCTCGGCGGGGGTGGCGAAGGGCCGGGGGTCACCGGTGGCGTTCAGGAGGACGCGGCGGACCGGGCTGCGCGCCACGATCTCCAGGTACAGGTCGTGGAACGCGGCGACGTTCTGCTCGACGGTGAACAGTTCGAGTGCGCGGGCTCGCGCGGCGGCGCCGAGGCGCGCTCGGCGCTCGGGGTCCCGCAGCAGCGAGACGCACGCCTCGGCGAGCGCCCGCGGGTCGCGGGGCGGTACGACGAGACCGGTTCCGCCGATGACCTCGACCACCGCGCCGACGTCCGTGGACACCGTCGCGCGGGCGGAGAGCATCGCCTCCACGAGACCGGCCGGGAACCCCTCGACGACACTCGACAGGACGATCACGGCACCCGAGGCGTACGCCTCGGCCCGGACGGCGGGTTCCGGGCCGCCGATTCCCTCGAAGGAGACCGGACCGGTGCCGGCGGAGTGCGGGCCGCCCTCGGCTCCGTCCGGGAAGAGCCGCGCGGCCAGCGCCCGGCAGTGCTCGAGGTAGGCGGCACCCTCCGGGCCGGCCGGTCCGCCGATGATCCGCAGGCGGGTCCCGGGCACCTCGGCGCGGATGCCGGAGAACGCGTGCAGCAGTGAGACCAGGTCCTTGGCGGGCTCCACCCGGCCGGTCCACACCAGGGTGTCCGGGTCCGCGCGCTCCGGGGACTCCTCCGCCTCCGCGAAGGGCGTGGCGTCCATTCCGGGGTGGATGGTGCGGATCCTCGCCCGGTCGGCACCGCAGCGTTCCTGCCAGCGGCGGGCGTGGAGGTTGCCCGGGGTGACGAACGCGGCCCGCCGGTAGGTCTCGGCGGCGAGCCGACCGTGGAAGGCCGCGAGCAGGGACCGGACCGCGGGCGGGGCGTCCGGGCGGGTCAGGTAGTGCGTGCGCAACCGTACGCCGTACTCGGTCACCAGCAGGGGGACGTCGAAGAAGTGGCCGGCGAGCAGGCCCGGCAGGGCGGCCGTGCCGCCGGAGGAGGCGTGACACAGGTCGACCGCGCCGAGCCCGTCCTCCTCGTACCAGTCGAGCGAGAGGGGTCGCAGGGCGTGCTGCAGATGAGCGGTCACGGCCAGCAGGTCCGGCACCCGGGCCTCCCGCGCGGCGCGCAGCCCACGGGGCGCACGACAGGCGCGTTCCAGGATTCGTACGGCGGTCTCGGAGCGGAGAGCGGCGTCGAGACCGCCCTCGTCGTGGGCGAGTTCGGCAAGGCCGTACAGAGCGTGGGCGAAACGGTCCGCCTCGGCCGGGGCGCGGGTCGTCGCGGGGTCCGCCGCGCTGAGCACGGCGGCGAGTTCGCCGTAGTGCTCGGTGAATCGCCGCCGTGCGCGCCTGCCGTACACCACCCCGTCGTCCTCGGTCGTCCACAGTGGCGCGGTACGCACCCCGGTGACCTGCGGCGGCAGCGGTACCCAGCCGGCGTCCTCCTGGGCTTCACTGCGGCTGAACGCGTAGACGTCGAACTCGTGGTGTCCGAGGCCGCGCACGAGACGGTCGCACCAGAGTCCGGCGTCACCGCCCACATACGGATAGCCACCCTCCGTAAGCAGTCCGATGCGCACGAGTGCACCCCCGATCTCCCGTATGGGGAGCCGCCGTTGGTCCGACGGCTCGCAGCGGGACGAACGTATGCGGACAAGGTGGGGGTGTGATGGACGGTTGTCCGTCGCACCACCAAAAGGGGTGAACGGTCGTAACTTTCCCGCACGGCGCGCGTTCGGTCGCGCTATGCGATCAGCTGTGCGATCACATGACGCCGGGCGCGCCCGGCACACCCTGCCGGGGCGTCAGTCCTTCGGATACGGCCAGGGGTTCGGCCGGCAGCTGATTCCGTCGTGGTCGAGGAACTTGGTCTGCTGCTGCATGACCGGGGCCAGATCGCCGTCCCTGTCGCAGGTGAGGTGGTTGTACCCCAGGCGGTGGCCGATCTCGTGGTTGATCAGCATCTGCCGGTAGGCGAGAAGCGCGTCGCCGTACGTCTCGGCGCCCTGCGCCCACCGGAACGCGTTGATCATCACGCGCTCGGTGGCCGCCGAGTCGCAGGAGACGTTGTCCACCGTGGTGTCGAGCCCGGACCTGGCGCACCAGTCGGCGGTCGTCTCGGGGCTGGCGAGCGTGATGACGAAGTCGGGACGGCCCGAGTGGACGCGCTCGAAGACACGGGCGCCGTTGTGCGACCAGCTGCGGTTGTCGTTGAGCGTCCGCTGCACCGCCTCGGCGAAGAGTTCGCCGTCGAGGCCGAGCCCCTGCTCCACATCGACGCGGTAGGTGAACTTCTGCCCCGTGCCCTGCGCCTTGTCGATTCCGGGGATCGCGTCGAACTTCCCCGAGCCCGCGAGGGAGTCGGCGATCGGGTACCTCTTCTCCATCTTCTGCTCGTACGTCAACGGCCCGGCGCCGGACGACGCCTCCTCCCGCCCGGCCCCGCGCGAGCCGGAGTCCCGGACGTCGCGCGCCGCCTGGTCGGTGACGGACTGCGCCTGTACGTCGTCGGCGGCGGCGTCGGGTTCGTCGGCGACCTGGCCCGCCACGACGACGGCCAGCACGGTGGTCACGGCGGCGGCCGCGATGCCGGTGAACGCGCGCCCCTTGGCGCCCTTGGTCTCCTCCGGCGCTCCGGCGGGTGACGCGTCGTCGCGGTCGACCGGGGTACGGGCGGCCGACGCGGAGCTCCAGTCGGTGACGGCGGCGTAGGGGTCCGTCGCGGGCGCGGAGTCCGTGGCGAAGGTCCGGTGGGCCGGGTCGCGGGGCGTGAAGAGGTCGCCCTCCTCGTCGAAGGCGTCGAGGTAGTCCTGTCGCGGACCGCGCGGATCTCGCGGACCGCGCGCTTCCCACGACCCCCCGGGGGGCGCCTGGCGCTGTCGCGGCAAGGGCACGCCCCCGCCGGCCGGCCCGGGGTGCCCCGGGTGTCCGGGATATCCGGCTCCCGGGTTCTGTCCCCTCAACTCGCCCCAGCCGCCGCCGGGTTCCCGCTGCTCGGGATGCCCGCCACCACGGACGCGCGGAACGCCGTACGCGGGGGTGCCGTCGGGCGAGCGCGGCACTCCACGTGCGGGCGTCCCGTCCGGAAGCCACCCGTCCGGCAGACGTGGCACCCCGTGAGCGGGGGGTCCGTATCCCGCGGGCGGACCATGGTCCGGCGCTCCACGGCCTGGCGGAACCAGGCCGTCCGGCCGGGCTTCTCCCCGGCCGTCGCTGCCCCGGCCGCCCCGGGACCTCCGGTCGGCACGTGCCGCCGGATCCGCTGTGCCCCCCTTGGGGGCGGGCCCACGACGGCTGTGGCGTCCCACCTGGTGCCTCAGCCCCTCAGGTTCTCGGCGGTGGCCCCGCCGTCGGCGGTCTCGTCCGCAGCGGTGCCGGCGGCCGATCCCGAAGCGCCCTTCGCGCCCGGCTCCAAAGTATCCCCCTCGACCGCTGAATCCGTTGCATCCGCGAGGAGTTCACGGAAAGCGGCGGCCACGACCTCGGGGTATTCCATCATCGCCACGTGCCCCGCGTCGGGCAGGGTGACCAGTCTGGAGTCGCGGAACGCACGGGCCGCGCGCCCGGCCATGCGGAAGCCGACGAGCTGGTCCCGGCCGCCGTACAGCAGCAGCGTCGGCGCGAGCACCCGCTCGGCCTGGCGCCACAGACCGTGCTGACCACCCAGGGTGTACGCGTTGACGAGTCCCCGTGCGGAGCGCGCCATGGCGTCCCAGAAGTACGGCAGCCGCAGTCGCCGCTCCATCTCCTGCACGGCGTTGCGGAACGCCTCCGGCGACACCTGCGCGGGGTCCCCGTAGCAGAGCGCGACGACTCCGCGGACGCGCTGCTCCGCCGACCACCCCTGGGTGATCCGGGTGAAGAGCCGGGCCACCCCGGGCACCGCCAGCAGTCCCGTGGGCACCGCGGTGCGCTGCACCCGCAGCTCGGGGAGGGCCGGTGACACCAGCGTGAGCGTGTGGACGAGGTCGGGGCGTACGGCGGCGACGCGGGTGGCGACCGCGCCGCCCAGCGAGTTGCCGAAGAGGTGTACGGGGCCGCGCCCGGAAGAGTCGAGATAGCGGATCACCGCGCGGGCGTGCGCCGATATCGAGTAGTTGCCGTCGTCCGGGGGCGGCGAGTCGCCGAAGCCCGGAAGGTCGACCGCCTCGCTGGCGACGACGTCGTCCAGGTGCGGCATCAACGCCGACCAGTTCTGCGACGACCCTCCCAGCCCGTGGATGTGGAGCGCGGGCGGCAGGCCCTCACGCGCGGGTGGCCTCGACCGCACCGACAGGGTGACGCCGGGCAGTTCGACCGATCTGAGGCGCTCGCCCTCCGCGACCCTGACGGCGGCCACCTTGGGCAGCACGGTCGCGGGCGGCACGGACGGCAGGTCGGTCGAGGACATGCCGCAATGTTACGAGACGATCACGCGGGGACCCGTGTGTTCGCGGTCACAGGGGCAGTGCCGGACACCGGTCGGCCGTCGTCGGCCTTGCTGTGCGCACCATGTCACAACCCGATCGCGGATCGCATAGCGCCCGGATCGGGTGTCTCCTAGGCTCATACCGAGGGCACCCGTATGTGGCCCCGCATCCTCCGGGGACGCTCACAGGAAGGGAGCCCAGCCGTGGCCGTAGATCCCACCGACCCCGAGACGTTCGAGGAAGCCGAGGACGCTCGCGAGGACCAGGAGTACGACGTCGAGGCACCCGAGGTCGACGCGGCCGAACAGCGCGCGGACCTCGAGCAGGACCGCGACGAGCCGCTGACCGGCGCCGACGCCGACCGTGCCAATGAGGCGGACCTGGCCGAGCAGGCCAGGGTCGTCTCCCTCCACGAGGACGATTACCGGTGAACCCGTGAAGAGGACGGCCACCGGTGAAGGCGACGGTGCCGGAACAGGACGGCACCAAGCGGGAGGGAGGCACCATCCTGCCCTCATTGACAGGTTTTGAAACGGTCCGCGCCCCTTTCGCCGTAGTCCGGTACGTGAAATTCTGCGCTCTCAGCGCGCACACCACGGTTACCGAAAAGTACGATGGCGGCGCGGCTCACACCGCACGTGGACGAGAATGGGAGGCGGCGTGACAGCCATCGAGCAGACAGAGGCCGTGCGCCCGAGGGGCACACGCCTGCCGCGCCGTGCCCGGCGGAACCAGTTGCTGGGCGCCGCCCAGGAAGTATTCGTCGCACAGGGCTACCACGCGGCGGCGATGGACGACATCGCCGAGCGTGCGGGCGTCAGCAAGCCGGTGCTCTACCAGCACTTCCCGGGCAAGCTCGATCTCTATCTGGCCCTGCTGGACCAGCACTGCGAGGCGCTGATCCAGTCGGTGCGCCACGCGCTCGCGTCGACCAGCGACAACAAGCAGCGCGTACGGGCGACCATGGACGCCTACTTCACGTACGTCGAGGACGACGGCGGGGCCTTCCGCCTGGTCTTCGAGTCGGACCTGACGAACGAGCCCGCTGTGCGCGAGCGCGTCGACCGGGTCACCAACGACTGCGCCGAGGCGATCTGCGACGTCATCGCCGAGGACACCGGTCTGTCGCGCGAGGAGTCGATGCTGCTCGCCTCGGGGCTGGGCGGTCTGGCCCAGGTGGTGGCACGGTCCTGGCTGCACAGCGACCGCAGCGTGCCCCGCGACCAGGCGGTGCAGTTGCTGACCTCGCTGGCCTGGCGGGGCATCGCCGGATTCCCGCTGCACGGCAACGAGCAGCAGTTCTGACGGCTCCCAGGAGCGCCGCCGGGCGGACGGGGAGCGTCTGTTCCCGGCGGCTGTTCGCTCCTGGCGTTGCGGGGGCTGAGCGTGCACATCCCCTCACCGGGCTAATGTGTGCTGGGTACGGCGCGGAAGGTCGCGCACTTCACTGACCGTCGGAGGGACATAGCCGTGGAGGTCAAGATCGGCGTGCAGCACGCGCCCCGCGAGATCGTTCTGGAGAGCGGTCAGAGTGCCGAGGAGGTCGAGCGCGTGGTGGCCGAGGCGCTGGCCGGGAAGTCGCAGCTGCTGACTCTCGTGGACGAGCACGGCCGTAAGGTCCTGGTCCCGGCCGACCGTCTCGCGTATGTCGAGATCGGCGAGCCGGCCCCGCGCAAAGTGGGCTTCGGCGCGCTGTAGGCGACGAGCGGCAGACAGCGGAAGGGCCCGGCGGTTTCGGAATCTCGACACCGCCGGGCCCTTCCGTGTCTCTCGCAGTCCCTATCAGTCCCTCGCGGGTCCCTTCCGGTCTCTCTCGGTCCTTCCCGCGCCGTTACCCGTTCAGCCCTTCTCCCCTTGCCGTTCTCCCCGGCGTCACCAGCCGTCTCCTCCACCGCCTCCCGCCGCCCCGCCCTTCACCGATGGAGCACGGGTCGCGCACGGAGGAGGGTTGGGTTTCGCAGGTCAGGGGTAAGTCGGGCTACGACCGATGCGATCAGGCCGGCCATGTGGGAGGGACCCCCGACATGCTCTTGGAAACGCTCAGCTCAGCGATCCTCGGCCTGGCCCTGGCCTGGGCGGCCACGCGCCGCCTCCCGCACCGCCTCCCCGCCCGCGCGCTGGTCCTGCCGACGGGTGTGGCCGGGGCCGTGTTCGGCGCGCTGATCACGCACAGCGCGCTGGACGCGGGCAGCCCGCTGACGGTCCTGTTCGGCGCCGCGATCGTCTCCGTGGCCTCGGTGTCGCTGCTGCTGCGCCCCGCGGGGAGACTCCGCGGCCGGTCGGCGACCGCCTGACCGGCCGCCGACGCCGGCACGGGACCTGACCGGGGCTGCTCTCTCAGGCCGCCAGCCCCAGGGCGGCCATCCGCTTGGTGTGGGCCTCGGTGATCCGGGAGAACATCCTGCCGACCTCCGCGAGGTCGAAGCCGTCCGCGACACCGCCGACGAGCATCGTCGACAGCGCGTCCCGGTCGGCCACCACCCGCTGCGACTGGGACAGCGCCTCACCCATCAGCCGACGCGCCCACAGTGCGAGCCGTCCGCCCAGGCGTGGGTCCGCGTCGATCGCCGAGCGCACCTTCTCCACGGCGAAGCCGCCGTGCCCGGTGTCGTCGAGCACGGTCAGCATCAGCGCCCGGGTGTCGGAGTCCAGCCGGACCGCGACCTCCCGGTAGAAGTCGCTGGCGATGGAGTCGCCGACGTAGGCCTTGACGAGCCCTTCGAGCCAGCCGGAGGGCGCCGTCTGCTTGTGGAAGCCCTCGTACGCGGCGACGAACGGCTCCATGGCGGCGGTCGGCTCCTCGCCGATCTCGGCCAGCCGGTCGCGCAGCCGCTCGAAGTGGTGGAACTCGGCCGACGCCATCTTGGCCAGTTCCGCTTTGTCCTCCAGCGTGGGGGCCAGCTTGGCGTCGTCCGCGAGCCGCTCGAACGCCGCGAGCTCTCCGTACGCGAGCGCGCCGAGCAGATCCACGACGGCGGCACGGTACTGCGGGTCGGCGGAGGCGGCCGCCCAGTCCAGGGCGGCGACACCCGTGGGTGCGGGCGGGGTCTCGGGGGTGTCCTCGGCGGGGTCAGGCTTGTCAGAGCTCGTCATAAACCGCACAATAGCCCGCTGATCGGGGCCGGAAGGCGCTGGTCAACAGGTGTGACGACGACTACGTGGCCAAATCGGCCATGGCGTGTGCACGAATCCGGGGTATGGTGGTAATGCGCCTGCCGGATGCTTTGACGTGTCCGAGGGGGCGTTTGTATGAGGATGCCCGGTCGGAGGCCCGATCGGCTCCGCCCCGACCGCTCTCCCTGACCGTACGGCACATCGCGTACGACGATCGGAGGGACCCTCAGCGGTACGAGCGCTAGAGCGTCGGCAGTGGTCCCGTGCCCTACGGCATCCCCGTAAGGCAGCCGACGTCCCCGGCACGGTCCATAGACGACCCCCCGCGCTCGCCTCGCACCGCGCACACAGAAGAGGCAGCACCCTGACTACGTTCCGAGAGCTCGGGATCCTCCCCGAGACCGCCGAGGCCCTGGAAGCCGTCGGCATCATCACCCCCTTTCCCATCCAGGAGCTGACGCTCCCCGTGGCCCTGTCGGGCACGGACGTCATCGGCCAGGCCAAGACCGGCACCGGAAAGACGCTCGGCTTCGGCCTTCCGCTCCTCGAGCGCGTGACCGTCCCGGCGGACGTGGAGGCCGGGCGCGCGAAGCCCGAGGACCTCACCGACACCCCGCAGGCGCTGGTCGTCGTCCCCACCCGCGAGCTGTGCACACAGGTCACCAACGACCTGCTGACCGCCGGCAAGGTGCGTAATGTGCGCGTCACCGCTATCTACGGCGGCCGGGCCTACGAGCCGCAGGTCGAGGCCCTGAAGAAGGGCGTCGACGTGATCGTCGGCACCCCGGGCCGGCTGCTCGACCTGGCGGGGCAGAAGAAGCTGAACCTGAAGCACGTCAAGGCCCTCGTCCTCGACGAGGCCGACGAGATGCTCGACCTGGGCTTCCTGCCCGACGTCGAGAAGATCATCAACCTGCTTCCGGCGCGCCGCCAGACCATGCTGTTCTCGGCCACCATGCCGGGCGCGGTCATCGGGCTGGCCCGCCGCTACATGTCACAGCCCACGCACATCCGCGCCACCACGCCGGACGACGAGGGCGCGACGGTCGCGAACACCACGCAGTTCGTCTACCGCGCGCACAACATGGACAAGCCCGAGATGGTCTCGCGGATACTGCAGGCCGACGGCCGGGGACTGGTCATGGTCTTCTGCCGCACCAAGCGCACCGCCGCCGACCTCGCCGACCAGCTGGGGCAGCGCGGCTTCGCCTCCGGCGCGGTCCACGGCGACCTCGGCCAGGGCGCCCGCGAGCAGGCGCTGCGCGCCTTCCGCAACGGCAAGGTGGACGTGCTGGTCTGCACCGACGTCGCAGCCCGCGGCATCGACGTCGAGGGTGTGACGCACGTCATCAACTACCAGTCGCCCGAGGACGAGAAGACGTATCTGCACCGCATCGGCCGTACGGGCCGCGCGGGTGCGAAGGGTACGGCGATCACGCTGGTCGACTGGGACGACATCCCGCGCTGGCAGCTGATCGACAAGGCGCTGGACCTGGGCTTCAGCGATCCGCCGGAGACGTACTCCACCTCCCCGCACCTGTACACCGACCTCGGCATCCCCGAGGGGACGAAGGGTGTCCTGCCGCGCTCGGAGCGCACCCGCGCCGGGCTCGACGCGGAGGAGCTGGAGGACCTGGGTGAGCCGGGCGGCCGTGGCCCGCGCGGCGGGCGCGGGGTCCGGGGCGACCGGAGCGGCCGGGGCGACTCCGAGCGTGAGCGTCCGGCCCGTACGCCGCGCCGTCGGCGCCGTACACGCGGTGGTACCCCGCTGGACGACTCGGCGCAGCCGGCGGCCCCGGCCGTCGAGGGTGCCGACGAGGCCGGCACCGGTACGGCCCCCCGCACCCCGCGCCGTCGTCGCCGTACACGCGGTGGGGCGGCCGCCGAGGTGGTGACCACCCCGGTGACCGCGGTCGAGTCCACCGGGTCCGGGCAGTCCACCGAGCACGTCGAGCCCGCCGAGGCGGCTGTCGCGACGGCCGGGGGCAGCGCGGTCGGAGAGGCTGCGGAGGCCCCGGCGGCGCCGCGCCGCCGCCGGACCCGCAAGGCCACGGTGGCTACGGCTCCTGCGGCCGAGGCGGTGGCGGACACCGTCGAGGGCGCCACCGAATCCGCCGCGGAGACGACCGAGGCGAAGCCCCGGCGCACCAGGACGCGGAAGACGGCCGTCGCCGCGACCACCGAAGCCGCTGAGGCCGGTACGACCACCGCTGGCATCCCGGCGCAGGCCGCGCCGGAGGCGGAGGCGGCCGAGGCGAAGCCCCGGGTCCGCCGCACCCGCAAGACCGCCGCCAAGGCCGAGACGGGCGTGGACACGGCCGAGGCCACCGAGGCTGCCGAAACCAAGCCGCGCCGCCGCACCCGCAAGGCGGCCACCGCCGTGCAGGAGCCGGAGGCCGCGGTGGACGCCGCGGCCGAGACGAAGCCCCGGCGCACCCGGAAGACGGCGGCCGCCGCGGCCGCGCTCGACACCGTCGAAGCCGCCGAAACCAAGCCGCGCCGCCGCACCCGCAAGACCGCCGCGGCCACCGAAGCCGCTGAGGCCGGTACGACCGCGGCCGGCATCCCGGCGCAGGCCGCACCGGAGGCGGAGGCGGCCGAGGCGAAGCCCCGGGTCCGCCGCACCCGCAAGACCGCAGCGACGGCCACCGCGGAGCCCACGGAGGCCTGACGCACCACCCGACGGCCCGGTCCCACACCCGTGGGGCCGGGCCGTCGGCGTCGGCCGGCCCCCGCTGCCCGCTACCCTCACCCTGTGACCGGCCACCCCACCCCCGCCTCCCTCCCCCCTCCGATCCCGGCCTCCGCCCCGCCCACCGGCGCGCGGACGTACCGGCTCCGCACGTCCCGTGGGGAGTTCGCCGTCGTCGACGTGCCACCGGCCGACGAGGTCGAGCCGAAGGGGGTCGTGCTGGCACTGCCCGGGTTCACGGGCAGCAAGGAGGACTTCACGCTGCTGCACGGGCCGCTCGCCGCACGCGGGTACCGCAGCGTCGCCGTGGACGGGCGGGGACAGTACGAGTCGGACGGTCCCGCCGACGACGAGTCCGCTTATGCCCAGGCCGAGTTGGCACGGGACGTGCTCGCGCAGGCGGAGGCGCTCGGCGCGGCCGCACCACTGCACCTCGTCGGGCACTCGCTCGGCGGCCAGATCGCCCGTGCGGCCGTGCTCGAGGACCACTCCCCGTTCCGTTCGCTCACCCTGATCTCGTCGGGCCCCGCCCGGATCTCGGTCTCCCAGGAGCAGCGCGTGAAGCTGCTGCGGGACGCGCTCGACCAGATGTCGATGGCGCAGTGCTGGGAGGCGATCCTGGCCATGGGCCCGCCGGAGGAGGTCGGCGGGCCCGCCCGTGGTCTCGGTGGCCAGGAGCATCTGCGCCGCCGCTGGTTGGCCACCAGGCCTGCACAACTACTGGCCACAGGAAGGCAGTTGTGCACGGAGCCGGACCGGGTCGCCGAACTCGCCGCCGTGCCCCTGCCGTTCCATGTGCTGTCGGGTGCGCACGACGACGCCTGGCCGGTACCGGACCTCGACGCCATGGCCGCCCGGCTGAACGCGCACCGCACGGTCGTCGTCGGCGCCGAGCACTCCCCCAACGTCGACCGGCCCTCGCCCACGGCACACGCCCTCGCCGCCTTCTGGGACCGCCTCCACGACGAGGACGACGGCAACGGCACTCTGCACCACGGCTGATCCGACTGACACCGCCGGAGGCGTGTCGTCAGTACTGCGCCTGGAGGTGGGACCAGAAGCCGTCGCGCAGGGCGCGTCTCAGGTCCGCCTGGCCGCGCAGGGAGTACTGCAGCAGGCCCTCGGCCTCCACCAGCAGGTCCTGGTCGACCGAGCCGGGCAGGTAGGGGTGGCCGGGCAGCAGTTCCACCAGCGTGTCCCGGCCCCGTTCGGCGAGCCACTTCGCGGCGATCTGCGCACCGACGAAGCGGACGTCCTCGCGGGTGGGCCGGCCTGCCGCGGGCTCGTACGCGGGGGCCGTGCGCCGGGAGACGTACGGCTTGAAGAAGTCGAGTTCGAAGGTGCGCTGGCTGTCCACCTCCCAGAGCAGGGGCTCGGCCTGGTTGCGCCCCTCGGGGGCCTCGATGCCCCAGAGGTGGACGCGGGCGCCGTACCCCTGGGCGGCCTCGACCGCCGGGACCAGGTCCTCGTCGCCGCCCAGCAGGGCCGCGTCGCTGATGGCTCGGTGCCGGGCCAGTGACTCCAGGTCGGAGCGGATCAGGGAGTCGACGCCCTTCTGCTGGTTGTTGGCGTTGAGGTTGCCGAGGCGGACCTTGACGTCGGGGAGTTCCGCGATGGTCTGCTGCTCGGCGGTGTGGATGCGGCGCCGGGCCCCGTCGTACCAGTAGACGCGCAGCAGCCTGCTGTCCGCGAAGATGGTGCGGGCCCGGTCGATGAGCGCGTCGATGAATCCCTCGGCATCGAGGTCGAAGGCCCTGCGGTCCTCCGTCCCGGCCACCAGTCGCCCCGCCGCCGCGTACAGGTAGCCGGCGTCGACGAAGATCGCGTGCGTCGAGGGCGTCTTCGCCACCTCGGCGAGCATGCGCTGGAGCAGCTCGTTCGTGCGGTCGATACGGGAGTTCAGGTCCGCGAGGTCATCGTTCATCATCTCTATTGTCCTGGCGGTCACTGTGCGAACACAACCGGTCCCGGCCGGTCTCCTTCGGAGCACTTGTCCGTCGACACTCGATCGATCTTTAGTCGATCGAATCATTTCCTTAGCGTAGGGAATATTTTCCGGGAGCAACTCGTTCACCACTGGTGGTACACGAGCCGGTCCGGCCCGTGGCCGTCCACCCCATGGTTCTCCTTCAGGAGGACGACCAGACGAAGGGAGAAGTGCTTGCACTTCGAAATCATGCGACTCGACGACATCGACGGCACCGCCGTGGACAGCACCGTTGTGGATGCCGCCTCCGTCAACCGTATCGTTCAGCAGGCCGCCGCCATCGGGCAGCGCCTGTGGATCCGCCCGGCCGACACACCCGCCTCATGACGCGGGACGCGCGTCGAGGCGAGACGCGCGATGACTCCGGACGCGCACCGCGGGACGGTCAGCCGCCCTGGATCACCTGTGTGACTCCGTTGATGATCTGCTGAACGGCGATCGCGGAGAGCATCATGCCCGCGAGGCGCGTCACCAGGACCACCCCGCCGTCCTTGATGACCCGGATGATCAGCAGCGAGTACCGCATGACCAGCCACAGCACGACGTGGACGGCGAGGATCGCCGCCCACACCGACACCTGGGCGGTCGCGCTGTCCGCCTTCTGCACGGCGAGGATGACCGACACGATCGCCCCGGGACCGGCCAGCAGGGGCATGCCGAGCGGGACCAGCGCGACGTTGACGTCCTTGGTCTGCTGGGGCTCGTCGGTCTTGCCGGTGAGCAGGTCGAGCGCGATCAGCAGAAGCAGCAGCCCGCCCGCGATCATCAGCGCGGGCACGGACACGTGCAGGTAGTCGAGGATCTGCTGCCCGACCAGCCCGAACAGGACGATCACTCCACCGGCCACGCAGACGGCCTGGAAGGCCATCCGTTTCTGCGCCTTGGCGGGCCGCCCCGCGGTCAGGGCCAGGAAGATCGGGGTGATCCCCGGGGGATCCATGATGACGAAAAGGGTCAGGAAGAGGGAGCCGAAGACGGCGACGTCGAACATGAGTGCCTTGCTGAGAACGAGCGAGCGCGGAGCGCTCAAGGAAAGAGACTCGAGGAGTGAGCCGGGGGGGAGAAGGGCGTCGACGCCCCGACCAGGGGTGACGAGCCGGAGGAGCGGGCAGGGCGTACGGCCGTGGGACTCAGGCGCCGCCGGCCCCCGGCACCGGGAACGCGCCGGTCGCGCGCCGCGTGATCTCGCCGTACACCTCGGGGTCCGTCGTGAACTCGCCGAGCTCACAGCTCTTCCGGCTGCCGTGGTAGTCGCTGGACCCGGTCACCAGCAGTCCCAGTTCCTTCGCGAGGCCCCGCAGTCGCGCCCTGGTCCCGGGATCGTGGTCCATGTGGTCGACCTCGATGCCGTCGAGGCCGGCCTCGGCCAGCTCGGCCAGCACGGACTCCGGTACGGTCCGGCCGCGCTTGGCGGCGGCCGGGTGGGCGAACACCGCGACCCCGCCCGCACCCTTGATCAGCCGGAGCGCTTCGAAGGGGTCCGTCTCGTGCTTCTCCATGTGGGCCCGGCCGCCGTCGGCCAGCCACTGGGGGGTGAACGCGTCATCCACGCTCGCCACCACGCCCAGTTCGACGAGTGCGGTGGCCACATGCGGGCGGCCCACCGAGCCGTCGCCGGCGATCCTCGCGACCTGCTCCCAGGTGACGGGCACGCCCAGGGCGTTCAGCTTGGCGACCATGCCCCGGGCCCGCGGCACCCGGTCGTCCCGGACCAGCTCGCGTTCGGCGAGCAGGGCCGGCTCCGCGGGGTCGAAGAGGTAGGCCAGCATGTGCACGCCGACACCGTCGAGCCGGCAGGAGAGCTCGGCGCCGGTCACCAGCGTGAGCCCCGCGGGGAGCGCGGCGAGGGCCTCGGCGTGACCGCGGGTGGTGTCGTGGTCGGTCAGCGCGACGACGTCGAGACCGGCAGCGGCGGCCTTGCGGACCAGGTCGGCCGGGGAGTCCGTACCGTCGGACGCGGTGGAGTGGGTGTGCAGATCGATACGCACGACGCGTTGCTCCAAGCGGTGGCCGACGGACAGGGACGCCTCAGGATAACCGTATTTTCGAACGCCCCTGTCACACCCGAACCCGCCCTGTGCCCCCTACCGCACGCCGGCCCCACAGGACCTACGGTCTCGTCTCCATCAGCCGCGGCGACAACGCCCCGCAGGGCACCAGTTCCACCTCGGCCCCGGCGTCCCGGAGGTCGGTGAGGACCAGCTCGTCGTACATCAGGAGCCCGGACTGCTCGGGCCAGAGCACCGCCCACAGCCACATCCCGAGCGCCTCGCCCGCGAAGACCGCCCGGTCGTCCGGCGCCTTGGAGACGTGCCAGAGCGGGGTCGGCCGGCCGGCGGCCAGCACCTTGGTGCCGGCGGGCTTCTCGACGTCCAGGTACGGGCCGGGGTCCGGGCCGTCGACGCCCGCGTACCGCGAGCCCAGCCCGACGCCCAGTTCCTCGGCCACGAGGACGAGTTCGCCCATGCCGCCGAGCGGTCCGGGCCCGGTGCAGGCGACGGCGGTGGCCCGGCCGCCGCTGCGGTCGTCACCCGCCGAGGCCACGCCGGTGAACAGCCAGCCCACCGGCAGCGGCCACGGCATCCACACCGGCACCCGGGTGCGCTGCACGACGACGTTGAGGGCGTCGACGCTCGGCGGTATCACGGGCTGGACCGGATGCACCACGCCGTGCACAGCGCACTGCCACGCATCGGAGAAGAGGCCGGGAGCCCTGACCCGGCCACCACACTTCGGGCAACTGGGTTCGCCCCTCATAGGGCCCCACGGTCCTACCCCCGCACCGTCACGTCAAGGACGATCACCCGTCCGGACCGAACCGGTCACCCGGAACCGGACGCTCCCCACTCGGCCCGTCCGGTCGTCCGGTCCGGTCCACCGGTCCGGACCGGACCCTGCGCCCTCCCGTCAACGTCGGCCGGGAAAGGGCCAGTTGACGACGAGGACGGAGGTGAGCTTGCTCACTCCAGCGGGACGGAGGCACGGGCGGGATGCCTCAGATCCGTGCCCCGGGCCAGCCAGCGCTCCTGGAGCGCCTGGGCGCCGTGCACCCGCTTCCAGGCCGCCTCGTTCGGAGTCATCGGCAGCAGCGGCAGGAACCGTACGGGCTCCAGGGGCCCGTCGAGCTCCAGGTCCTCCACCAGACCGCCCGGCTCGGCGACCAGCACCGAGGTGAACGGGGCCCCGGGCCACAGCGGTTCACCGACGTCGAGGGAGGCCCCGGGGGCCACGACCACGCCCTCGACCTGCGGGGACGCCGCGAGCACGGCGAGCGGACGGAGCACCTTGTCGGTGTCGGCGAGACCGGCCCGTACGGACAGCAGCAGCTCCACGCGCGGGCCCGCGACCGGGTCCGCGACCACCGCCGTGGGGTCGGCCATGGGCTGCGCGGACATGCCGAGGGTGGCGTAGCGCACGATGTCGCCCTCACGGAAACGCAGCACCTCGAAGCGGTCCGTACCCAGGAAGGTGACCGCCGCGCGTGCGTCCGGTTCGCCCAGAGCCGTAAGCAACCGGGCCTCGACCAGAGGAAGAACATCAGCCATGCGGCGAGCATAGAACTCGCCGGTAGCAGGCGAAGCGGCGCCTTGACACATCGGCCGGCTGCTACCCTGGCCCGGTGGTTCGGGGCAGCACGCAGGAGGCCGCCCAGGCACCGCCCAGACCTTGAGGACCTCACTTCAGGGCATCGCCTCAGTGCGCTGGGAGAGTCGGTCCGCGTCCCGAGCCCCGATGTGACGCTTCCCCCCACGGGGGACTCCCCTGAATCCCCTCAGGGGATGAGGATCGTCCCTCACGAGGGACCGGCCGGAGGAGGTGGGGCTGGCATGGACCGAAGTCGACCGTGCAGTAGCACCCGCTCTTCCACCCGCTGACGTAGCCGCTCCGTACCGGCTGCCCCCTCACCATCGCGTCTTCACCGGAAGAGCATCTCGTTTCGTTGTGCCTGATCTGCCCCAGTAGCTGTGTCAGCGACGGAACTCGCCACCGCGACGGTTCGGTGCTCCCCGCTTTGTGGACGTGCCAAACATCCTGCGCCTCAACTCTTCTCGGAGGCAGGGAGAATCCCTGGTCAGGACGTCCCCATTCCGGGTGGTTCCACCCGTCGTACCGGCGCCTTTCGTTGCCCGTTTCGCGAAGGAGCCCGCCTTGTCGATGATCCGCGACCTGCGCGCCGTGGTCCGTCCCTCCCGTGTCTCGCCGCGCAAGGAGAGCAGCGCCCCCTACGACAGCACCCGCGACCCGGCGACGACCACCGCGGTCGTCGACTGCGCCATCTACCGCGACGGCCGGCGCGTGGCCACCGAGAGCCCGCTCACCCCGCAGGAGGCGATGCGCCTGGTACGCCGCGACTCGGGCTTCGTGTGGATCGGCCTGCACGAGCCGACCGAGGACGAATTCGCCGGTATCGCACGCGAGTTCGGTCTGCATCCGCTGGCCGTGGAGGACGCGGTCCAGGCCCATCAGCGGCCCAAGCTGGAGCGCTACGACGACTCGCTCTTCACGGTCTTCAAGACCATCCACTACCTCGACCACGACCGGCTCAGCTCCAGCAGCGAGGTCGTCGAGACCGGCGAGGTGATGTGCTTCACCGGCCGGGACTTCTTCATCACCGTCCGGCACGGCGGCCAGGGCTCCCTGCGGGCCCTGCGGCACCGTCTCCAGGAGGACCCCGAACTGCTGGCCAAGGGCCCCTCGGCCGTCCTGCACGCCATCGCCGACCATGTCGTCGACGGTTACATCGCGGTCGCCGACGCGGTGCAGGACGACATCGACGAGGTGGAGACGGAGGTGTTCTCGCCGGGCCGGGGCGGCACCCCGCGCGGCACGGACGCCGGCCGGATCTACCAACTCAAGCGCGAGGTGCTGGAGTTCAAGCGGGCGGTGTCGCCGCTGCTGCGGCCCATGCAGCTGCTCAGCGAGCGGCCGATGCGGCTGGTCGACCCGGAGATCCAGAAGTACTTCCGGGACGTCGCCGACCACGTGGCCCGGGTGCACGAGCAGGTGATCGGCTTCGACGAGCTGCTCAACTCCATCCTCCAGGCCAATCTCGCGCAGGCGTCCGTGGCGCAGAACGAGGACATGCGCAAGATCACCTCGTGGGCCGCCATCATCGCCGTGCCGACGATGGTCTGCGGGGTGTACGGCATGAACTTCGACTACATGCCGGAGACGCACTGGAAGTACGGCTATCCGCTCGTCCTCGGCGTCACGGTGGCCCTCTGTCTGGGCATCCACCGCGCGCTGAAGCGCAACGGCTGGCTCTGAGGGGACGGCCGGCCCCGGCAGAAGCCCCGCCCCCGAGCGGGCCCTGGATAGGCTGGGCACCATGACAAGTGCGACCAGTGCGCTGTTCGACCGGGCCCTCATCGAGGAGGCCACGAAGAAGTCCGGCCTCGTCTGGGTCGAGGGGCCCGGCGCCCCGGCCCGGCCGCTGTGGCACGTGTGGCACGAGGGTGCGATGTGCCTGGTCGGCGACGGGCCCGGGGAGCAGCCGCTGCCGGGGCTGGCCGACGGAGTGTCGGCCGAGGTGACGGTGCGCAGCAAGGACAAGGGCGGTCGGCTGGTCTCCTGGGCAGCGAAGGTCGTGGAGCTGCCGTCCGGCTCCGAGGAGTGGGACGCGGCGGTCGCCGTGCTCAAGGGCAAGCGCCTCAACGCACCTGACGGCGAGGCGATGACGGAGCGCTGGGCCCGTGAGTGCCGCGTCCTGCGCCTGGAGCCGACCGGGGCGACGGCGCCGTTGCCCGACGGCTCGCTGGCCGGCCCCCCGCTGCCGACCCCGGTGACGACCCGGCGTCCGCTCCCCGCGGGCCTGCCCCGGCTGCTGGCGGGCAGGCGGAGCCCGAAGAAGCGCCGTTAGGGCCTGTCCGGCGGATCCTGCCGCGGCTACGAGGCCGGGAGCTGTGCGCCGTAGTCCAGGGTCTCGCTCTCGGCCGGTTTCTCCAGGGCGAAGTCACTGCCCCAGGCCGAGAAGGTGAGGGTGCCCGCCTTGCCGGCCCGTACCAGGCGCAGGGGATACGGCTTGCCCTCCAGGGAGACGTCCAGGGTGCCGCCGGAGCCCTGGTCGCCGGCGATGCGGATGCACCGGACGCCCCCCTGCTCGTGGTGACCGTCCGTGGCCAGCTTGCCGTGCAGGGTCAGCAGCGCGCCGAGGAGGACGTCCTTGTCCGCGAAGCCGATGAACTTCTTGTACGACGGATCGTCCTCCGGCACCTTCACGTACTTCTCGGCGAGCTTGCCGGCCGCCGCCGTGTCCGACGTGCCGCCGCCCTCGTCGCCCGCGGCCTCGCCCTCCGTGGCGCCCTTGTCGCCCTTGCCGTTCGCCCAGAAATCCGCGTCGGCCTTCAGGAAGAGCTCGTCGTCGACCTTCAGCAGCCGGAACGTCTGCCCTCCGGCGGTGACCGAACCGATGCCGCCCTCGGGTTTGAGCCGCATGTCGAGCTTGTAGGTGCTCCCGCTGGTGACCACGCTTCCGTGCAGCCGCACGGTCTCGACCGATGTGGCGGCCGTCAGGGTTCTCTTCTGGATCTCGTCGGCGGTCAGTCTGCCGACACCGTTGGTGCCCTCGTTCGGATCCACTTCCTCGGAGCATCCCGTGAGCGTCATTCCGGTCACGAGCAGCACGCACACGGCACGCGCCAGCGCGGCGGTGCGGGACCGGCCCTGGGAGATCGGAGTCACAGGTTGCGCTGCCTCTCTGATGGGGACCTGAACGGCGTACCGCAGATTACCGGGGCCGTACGGCCCGGGCGGAGGCAGTCCGTCCGGACTGGCCCTCGGGCATCGACGATCAGGACGGGCTAGCCTGAAACCCACTTGAGCAGGGCACCGGACCCCGAAGACAGGAAGAGACAGGAAGAGACAGGACCAGAGCAAGCAGCACCACGCACGGCACGACCCCGTACGAAAAGGAGCCGCCGCCATGGCAGCGGGCGCCCCCCGGATCTTCGTCTCGCACCTCTCCGGCGTCGCCGCCTTCGATCCGGCCGGCGACCAGGTGGGACGCGTGCGCGACCTGGTCGTCATGCTGCGGGTCGGCCGCCGTCCACCGAGGCTGCTCGGCCTGGTGGTCGAACTCCCCAGCCGGCGCCGCATCTTCCTGCCCATGAACCGGGTGACCGCCGTGCAGTCCGGTCAGGTCATCACCACCGGTGTGCTCAACGTCCGGCGCTTCGAGCAGCGGCCCACCGAGCGGCTCGTCTTCGGTGAGCTCCTGGACCGCAGGGTGACGCTGGTGGAGACCGGTGAGGAGGTCACCGTCCTCGACCTGTCGGTGCATCAGTTGCCGGCCCGTCGGGAATGGGAGATCGACCGGGTGTTCGTCCGCAAGGGCAGGAAGGGCGGAACGTTTCGGCGCGGCAAGGGGGAGACACTGACCGTCGAGTGGTCCGCGGTCACCGGCTTCTCCCTGGAGGAGAAGGGGCAGGGCGCCGAGAACCTGCTCGCCACCTTCGAGCAGCTGCGCCCCGCCGACCTGGCCAACGTCCTGCACCACCTCTCCCCCAAGCGCCGCGCCGAGGTCGCCGCCGCCCTGGACGACGACCGCCTGGCGGACGTGCTGGAGGAGCTGCCCGAGGACGACCAGGTGGAGATCCTCGGCAAGCTGAAGGAGGAGCGCGCCGCCGACGTCCTGGAGGCCATGGACCCCGATGACGCCGCCGACCTGCTCTCCGAACTGCCCGAGGCGGACAAGGAGCGGCTGCTCAGCCTGATGCAGCCCGCGGACGCGGCCGACATGCGGCGCCTGATGTCGTACGAGGAGCACACCGCGGGCGGTCTGATGACGACCGAGCCGATCGTGCTGAGGCCCGACGCGACCGTCGCCGACGCGCTGGCCCGCATCCGCAACCCCGATCTGTCCCCGGCGCACGCGGCCCAGGTCTACGTCTGCCGGCCGCCGGAGGAGACCCCGACCGGCAAGTACCTGGGCACGGTCCACTTCCAACGCCTGCTGCGCGACCCTCCGTACACCCTGGTCGGCTCGATCCTCGACGACGACCTGCAGCCGCTGGAGCCGGAGGCGGCGCTCCCCGTGGTCGCCGGGTTCTTCGCCACGTACGACATGGTGGCGGCGCCCGTGGTCGACGAGGCGGGCGCGCTGCTGGGCGCGGTGACGGTGGACGACGTGCTGGACCACATGCTGCCCGAGGACTGGCGGGAGACCGAGTTCCATCTGGACGACGACAGCAACGACAGCAACGACAGCAACGACGCCGACAACGACAGCGACAGAGCGCGCGACACTGACGAAACGAACGGCAGGGACGCCGAGGACGGCGACGGGGTGGTGACCGATGGCTCCTGAGCGAGAGGGCGGGCGCGAGCGCCTGCCGGCGGGCGCCACGGCCGCCGGGCGCCCGCGTACACCCCGACTGGACCAGCCGCGCGCCCCTCGGCGCCGGCTCCTGCCCGAGTGGGACCCGGAGGCCTTCGGGCGGCTGTCGGAACGGATCGCGCGCTTCCTGGGCACCGGGCGGTTCATCGTCTGGATGACGGTCGTCATCATCGTGTGGCTGGTGTGGAACGTGTCCGCGCCGAAGGAACTGCGCTTCGACGAGTACCCGTTCATCTTCCTGACCCTGATGCTGTCCCTCCAGGCCTCCTACGCCGCCCCGCTGATCCTGCTCGCGCAGAACAGGCAGGACGACCGCGACCGGGTCAACCTGGAGCAGGACCGCAAGCAGGGCGAGCGGTCGATCGCGGACACCGAGTACCTGACCCGGGAGATCGCCGCCCTGCGGATCGGACTCGGAGAGGTCGCGACGCGGGACTGGATCCGCTCGGAACTGCAGGACGTGGCGAAGGAACTGGAGGAACGCCACAACGGACACCGGGACCACCACGGCTCGTTCCCCGCGATGCGGGCGCAACGGCCTCCGGGACGTGACGCAGACGACCACTGACGGGCTTACCGGGGAATGTACCGGGCGCCGTACCATCGACATCATGGCTACGGAAGACGCGGTGCGCGAAGCACTGGCGACGGTGAACGACCCGGAGATCAACCGGCCCATCACCGAGCTCGGCATGGTCAAATCTGTGGAGATCGGTGCGGACGGTGCGGTCGCGGTCGCCGTGTACCTGACGGTCTCCGGCTGCCCCATGCGGGACACCATCACGCAGCGGGTGACGGACGCGGTCGCCGGGGTCGAGGGCGTGACCCGCGTCGACGTCACGCTGGACGTGATGAGCGACGAGCAGCGCAAGGAGCTGGCGAACGCCCTGCGGGGCGGCCAGGCCGAGCGCGAGGTGCCGTTCGCCAAGCCGGGCAGCCTGACCCGGGTGTACGCGGTCGCCTCCGGCAAGGGCGGTGTCGGCAAGTCGTCGGTGACGGTGAACCTGGCGGCGGCGATGGCGGCCGACGGGCTCAAGGTGGGCGTCGTGGACGCCGACATCTACGGTCACTCCGTGCCGCGCATGCTGGGTGCCGACGGGCGTCCGACCCAGGTCGAGAACATGATCATGCCGCCGTCCGCGCACGGCGTGAAGGTCATCTCCATCGGCATGTTCACCCCGGGCAACGCGCCGGTCGTGTGGCGCGGCCCGATGCTGCACCGCGCGCTGCAGCAGTTCCTGGCGGACGTGTACTGGGGCGACCTGGACGTGCTCCTGCTCGACCTGCCCCCGGGCACCGGTGACATCGCGATCTCGGTCGCCCAGCTGGTCCCGAACGCCGAGATCCTGGTCGTCACCACGCCTCAGCAGGCGGCGGCCGAGGTGGCCGAGCGGGCGGGTTCCATCGCCGTGCAGACCCACCAGAAGATCGTCGGTGTGGTCGAGAACATGTCCGGTCTGCCGTGCCCGCACTGCGACGAGATGGTCGACGTCTTCGGCACCGGCGGCGGCCAGTCGGTGGCCGACGGGCTGACCCGGACCACGGGCGCCGAGGTCCCGGTGCTCGGCTCCATCCCCATCGACGTGCGTCTGCGCGAGGGCGGCGACGAGGGCAAGCCGGTCGTGCTGTCCGACCCGGACTCCCCCGCCGGTTCGGCGCTCCGCTCGATCGCCGGCAAGCTCGGCGGCCGCCAGCGCGGCCTGGCGGGCCTGTCGCTGGGCATCACACCGCGCAACAAGTTCTGAGCGCTCCAGCGGCCCGCAAAGGGGCCGGGAGCAGCCGCAGCGCACTCACATGAGGGGGGCGCCGTCCTTCGGGGCGGCGCCCTTCGCCGTGCGGGCGGCCGCACGGGTCCGTACGGGACGTCCGCACGGTCCGCGGCTCAGGTCCCCGCGTAGGCGCTGATGTCCTTGACCACGGCGAAGCCCAGGCCGTACGCGCTCATGCCCCTGCCGTACGCGCCGACGTGCACACCCGCCTGCGTCGATCCCGCGAGCACCCAGCCGAACTCGGACTCCCGGTAGTGGAAGGGCGTCGGCACCCCGTCCACGGGGAGGGACAGCATCGACCAGTCCGGTCCGGCGAGGTCGTCCGCGAGCACCCAGGCCGTCTCCGTCTGCTGCTCCAGCCAGTCGTCGCGCAGGGAGTGGTCCATCTGGCCCGGCCAGGTGAACGACAGCAGCCCCACACCGGCGAGCCAGGCGGCGGAGGACACCGAGGTGGCCTCCAGCAGGCCGGTGCCGTCCGCGCTGCGGCGCACCGGGTTGGCGGCCACGGTCACGGCGACCGCGAACTTCTCCTTGACCTCCTGGCCGTTCCCGGCCGTGTACTCGCTGCGCACCGAGGGCTCGTCGCCGTGCCCGATCGACCCGTGCTCGACGACCCCGTCGGCCGTGGCGCCGACCTGCATCAGCCAGCGCCGCCCCGTGAACGCCTCGTCGAGGCCGTACCAGGGAAAGGGTGCGCGCAGGTAGCCGTCGACCGTACGCCAGGCGGAGGGGGCGTGTCCTCCGTCCTTCGCGGCCGTCGCCTGTGCGACTGCCCGACTCGTCGTCTCCATGCCCGGACGCCTCCTCGCTCTGGTCGGACCGGGGGCGGCCCGCCCCCCTTCGGGCGTACTCGTCCGGACCGCACAACAACTGGGGCAGCATAGCCACCTCGTCGGTGCGGGCCGGGGAAAGCGCCCGGCGCGTGGGCCGCTTGGATGTCCGGTTCAGGCCGTGCGGGGCCCCTGCGGAGTATGAAACGCGTCACGTGCGCGGGGGCTGTGCCTCCGCGTGTCCGCGCATCCGCGCAGGGTGTGCCTCAGGTGGCGTCCGCGTCGAAGGGCGGGCGGTCGTCGGCGGCCGACGGCTCGGGCTTCTTCGTCATGTCGATGCGGCCGCCCCCAGAGGACACAGAGGACACAGAGGACACAGAGGAAGCGGCAGCCGCGGCAGAGGACGACGTGGAGTCCCGGCCGTGGACGGCGTCCGTGACGTCGGCCATCTCCTTCTTCAGGTCGAAGCCGCTGCGGATCTCCTTGAGCCCCAGCTCGTCGCTGTCCAGCTGCTTGCGGATGAACGTCTTGGGGTTGAGGTCCTCGAATTCGAAGTCCTTGAACTCCGGGCCGAGTTCCTCGCGGATGTCCTGCTTGGCACTGTCCGAGAACTCGCGGATCTTCCGGATCGTCCTGCTCACGTCCTGGATGACCTTGGGGAGCTTGTCCGGACCGAAGACGAGCACGGCGAGGACGACGAGCGTCACCAGCTCGAGCGGTCCTATGTCATTGAACACCTGAAGCTCCTTGCGATGTTCTCGGTCCTCGGCCCTCGGCCCTCGGTGGTCGGTGCGTCGGTTCGTCCGTGCGCCCGTACATCCGTGCGTCCGTGCGGTCCTCCGTGGTCCGGGCCGGATCCACGGTACCCGCCGCCCCGTACGACCGGTACTGTCCCGCGGCTTCCGGGCGCGTGCGGCGGGGGCTCTTCCCCGCCCGTTCGCCTTCTCGTGGCGTGCGGTACGCCTCGGTCGCCGCCCCGCTCAGTCACCGTCGGAGGATCCGAGCACCAGCGAGACCTCCCGCTCCTCGCCGTCCCGTTCCAGGGTGAGCTCCAGCCGGTCCCCGGGGCGGTGGGCGCGGGTCTTGACGATGAGTTCCTCACCCGAGTGGACGCGTCGGCCGTCGACCTTCGTGATGACGTCGCCGGCCTTGATCCCGGCCTTGGCTCCGGGGCCGCCGGTGCTGACCGGGGGCCCGCCGTCGCTGCCCCTGGTGCCGACGCGGGCGCCGTCACCGGCGTAGTCCATGTCCAGGGTGATGCCGATCACCGGGTGGGTCGCCTTACCGGTGTTGATCAGTTCCTCGGCGACGCGCTTGCCCTGGTTGACGGGGATGGCGAACCCGAGCCCTATGGAACCCGCCTGGCCGCTCTCCCCCTCGTCGCCACCGCTGCCGGCGGAGCGGATGGCGGAGTTGATGCCGATCACGCGGGCCTGGGCGTCGAGCAGGGGGCCGCCGGAGTTGCCGGGGTTGATCGGCGCGTCGGTCTGCAGGGCGTCGACGTACGACACGTCGCTGCCGTCGCCCCGCCCACCGCCCGCCGTGATGGGGCGTTCCCGCGCGCTGATGATGCCGGCGGTGACCGTGCCGGCCAGGTCGAAGGGGGCGCCGATGGCGATGACGGGATCGCCCACCCGCACGTTGTCCGAGTTGCCGAGGGGCAGGGGGTCCAGTCCGCTGACGCCCTTGACCTTCACCACGGCGAGGTCGTAGCCGCTGTCCCGGCCGACGAGCGTGGCCTTCGCGGTGTCGCCGCTGTGGAAGGTGACGGTGATCTCGCCGTCGCTTCCGGCGGGCTGCACGACATGGTCGTTGGTCAGGATGTGCCCGCGGTCGTCGAGCACGAACCCGGTACCGGTGCCCGCCGACGCGGCGCCGCTGACGTGCAGGGTGACGACGCTGGGCAGTGCCTGCGCGGCGATCCCGGCGATGCTCCCCGGTTCCCGCCCGGCGGGCTCCTCCCCGGCCTGTGGCAGTTCCACGGCGCCCACACCGCCGTTGCGCTCCAGATGGGCGCCCACGATTCCGCCGACGCCGCCGACGGCGAGCGCGACCACCAGCATGAGGCCGATGAGCTTCCTCCGGGCGCGCTTGCGCCGCTGGTCCTTCGTGGGCTCCGCGACCCCGGTCTGCTGCAACGGCGCGCTCGCCCCGGCAGCGGGCGCCGCCCAGGGGTCGTAACGCTGCCAGGGGTCGGCTGCCGCCGTGGCGTCCGTGTCGGAGGCGGCCGGGGGCGCGGGTGCGGTGTGGCTCGCGTCCGGGGCGCCGGGCTCGAGCACGGTGGGAGCGACGGGAGCGGCGGCGGCCGGGGCGGGCGCGCCGGGCGCCGGCATGTCCGACGCCGGTTGCCGCACCGGGGGCGGGGCCGCCGTGCCCTGCGCGGGAGTCGCCGCCGGATGCTGAACCGGGGGCGCCGGCGCCCAGGGGCCCGGCTCACCGTACGGCGGGGTGCTGTAAGGGTCGGGGTCGTGCAGCGGCCGGGGTCGCTCGGTCTGCCCCACGCCGTATCCGGCCCCCGCGGGCTCGACGGCCCCGGCAAGGCGGCCTGCCGCCGCTGCCTCACCGGCCTCCGTGACTTCCGTGGCCTCGGCGCTCAGGGGTCGGTGCAGTTCGTAGTCGCCCCCGGGGGTGTCCGCAGGTGTGGCGGGCCGCGCGAGTTCGAAGTCTCCGTCGGCGTCCCGCGCACGCTCCCCGCCGGGCCCCGCGTACCGGTTCGCCGCCTCGGGCGGGGTGGCTCCGGCCGCTCCCGACTCGGCGGGCCCCTCCTGCTCCCCCGTCGGGCCCGCCTTCGTGAGCTTCCCCTCGTTCATGCTCTCCCCACAGCTGGCCGCAGATCGTCGACTCCGTGGCTCCGTACGCCTCCGCGCGTCAGAGCCGGTCCGGCACCCGGCTGCAGTCGGCCTGGGCGCGCCACCTGGATTCAATCAGGTTCGCACGCCCGTGCGCAGCGGACGGGGTCGGTGCACAGGTCAGCGGAGCATGCGGGAGGACGCCGATGAAGCCGAGGCCGCCGAGGCCGCCGAGGACACGGTGGGGGCCGGAGACGCGGTCGCACCGACCGTGGAACCGGGAGCCGTGGGCGCGGTGGGGAGCGAACCGGGTGCCACGAGCCCGGAGGTCGTCTCCCACGCGGACAGCACGAGCGGCGGGGCCGTGCTGAGCGGCGGTATCAGCGGGGACACCAGGGCCGCGTCGGCCATGACCGGGGCTGCCAGGGCACTGTGGTGCCGGTGGGCGGGCGGCGGCACCCCGGGAAGCAACGGCGCGGAGGCCTGTGCCGGAGCGTCGCCCGGGGCGCTCTGTACCTGCGGCTGACCGACCGACGGTGCGGTGCCTCGGCGCCGCTGGGAGTCGGGCGCCGTCGCCGCCGCGCTGCCCTGGGTGCGCATCGGAGTCACATTGCTGCCGTTGCCCGAGCCACGGGCCACCGTGTCGGTGGGCGCTACACCGGCGACACCGCCGAGGGCGATCGCGGCCAGCGACACCGCTCCGGCGGCAGCGGCGGCGAACCGCAGCCCGCGCGAGGCGGGCCGGTCCGGCTCCGGCCGACCGACGTCATGGATGCGGAAACCCCGGTCGACTCCGATCGCGCCCGCCGGGGACGCCGGCAGCGGAGCATGCCGGCGGGAGGGCGCGTAGGCGAACTCGAACCGCTCGTCACGACTGCCGCTCCCGAAGACTCCGGAGATCCGGCCGTGCGGCCCGGACGGGTCGCCCGGCAGTCCTCCTCCGCCCAGCGGCGAGCCACCTCCGAGGTCACCGCCCGCAGGCAGGCCCTGGAGGCGGGCCAGGAAGCTCTCGGAGGGCGGCGGCGGGGCCGCCTTCGCGAAGACGTTCTTCAGGCGGCGCTGCGCGTCCACCTCCGTTTTGCACTTCGCGCAGGTGGCGACGTGTGCCAGTACGCGCTCGCGCGCGTCATGACCGAGCTCTCCGTCCACCAGGGCGGAGAGTCGGTCTCCCAGGTGCTGCTCTGCGAGGTGTCCCTCGGCAGGTTTCGGCCGTGATCCGCTCACGCGCTCGTGCCCCCTCCTCCCAGTGCGGGAACACGCGGCACGAAGGAGCGGCGCTCCGCGCGCGCCTGGGGCGAGCGGTGAGCGAGGGCCTTGCGCAGCTGGGATCGACCGCGGTGGATCCGGGACCGGACCGTGCCGAGCTTGACGCCGAGGGTCGCGGCGATCTCCTCGTACGACAGCCCCTCGATGTCGCAGAGGACGACCGCGGCGCGGAACTCCGGAGCGAGGGTGTCGAGGGCCTGCTGGACGTCCGCGTCGAAGTGGGTGTCGTGGAAGACCTGCTG
The DNA here is from genome assembly GCF_016757295.1 of Streptomyces sp. M2CJ-2. Taxonomy (NCBI): domain Bacteria; kingdom Bacillati; phylum Actinomycetota; class Actinomycetes; order Kitasatosporales; family Streptomycetaceae; genus Streptomyces; species Streptomyces sp. M2CJ-2. The sequence goes on from NZ_JAESIF010000014.1 coordinate 127,136, forward strand.
GGGAGTGGGCTCCTTGCTGGGCAGCCGCTCGGCCGCGTCGTCGCCCAGCGAGTCGAACCGGATCCGCTGCTTACGGCGCACCATGTCCAGGAAGAGGTTGGTGGTGATGCGGTGCAGCCAGCCCTCGAAGGTGCCCGGGGTGTACGTCGACAGCGAGCGGAAGACGCGGACGAAGACCTCCTGGGTGAGGTCCTCCGCGTCGTGCTGGTTACCGGTGAGACGGTAGGCGAGCCGGTAGACCCGGCCGCTGTGCGTGCTGACGATCTCCTCCCAGGTGGGCGGAGTCCACGCCTGCCCGTCCGCGTCGGTGGAGAAGCTCGCGGTCTGGGCCGGCTCAGCGGCGTGGACATGGTCAGCAGCGGTGTCGTTCACGGATTTCGGCCTACCCGCCGATCCGAGGAAGCGCCTCAGCACTCCGCCCCGATCCCCGGGCGCAGCCGCACCTCCCCTGTCGGCTCTGGTGGTGTCCAGTGGAGCCCCTACCATAGCCACCTCGCCCGTTAGCTCCGGATAAGCGGTTTTACGAGAAATTGATCTGGGCTGCCCCGGCTCGTGGGCCGGCGCCGGCACTTGCTCGGTGTCCTCACTCATCCGCCTGCCCCCCTCACGGCACACGCTGCTTGCTCTTCCTCTTGAACGACCGGTCCCATCAGTGGGTTCCCGACGCCAACGGATAAAGTCACGCCGAGGCAACCACGGGGACAGGAGAGGGTCATTACCGCCAACCGGCAGACGAGCTGGGCGTTCGCGGACGCCTATGTCGCCGAGGACGAGGCGCTGCACTGGGCCCGGGACCGGGCTCGCGAGGCAGGGCTGCGCTCGGTGGCGCCCGGTACGGGCGCGGCTCTGCGGTTGCTCGCGGCCACCGTGGACGCCAAGGCGGTCGCGGAGATCGGCACGGGATGCGGGGTCTCCGGGGTCCACCTGCTGCACGGCATGCGGCCGGACGGGGTGCTGACCACGGTCGACCAGGAGCCGGAGCACCAGCAGTCGGCCCGCCAGGCCTTCCGCGCGGCGGGCTTCGCCGCCAACCGGGCCCGCTTCATCCCCGGCCGGGCCCTGGACGTCCTGCCCCGTCTCGCGGACTCCGGCTACGACCTCGTCTTCTGCGACGGGGACCGGCTCGAGTACCAGGACTATCTCGCCGAATCGTTGCGCCTGCTGCGCCCGGGAGGCCTGGTCGCCTTCGAAGGGGTCTTCGCGAGCGGCCGGACGGTGGACTCCGGTCCGCAGCCCACCGAGGTACTGCGGCTGCGGGAACTGGTGCGGGCCGTGCGCGAGAGCCAGGAGCTGGTGTCGTCGCTGCTTCCCGTGGGCGACGGACTGCTCTGCGTGGTGAAGCGGTGAGCAGGAATCTCAGAGACATTCAGAGACCGCTCAGAGACCGCTCAGGGACGCCCAAAGAAGACCAGAGAAGCCCAGAGATGCACTCAGACACCCGCCCAGACCACCGGATAACGCTCTGACCTGCTTGAACAGTCGCCCCGGTACCGCGTGCGGCACCGGGGCGACTGAACTGAAACTGAAAGGGTATGGTCGCTTGCGCGTCAGCCGACGACCTTCTTGAGGGCGTCGCCGAGCGCGTCGGCCTCGTCCGGGGTCAGCTCGACGACGAGCCGACCGCCGCCTTCGAGCGGAACGCGCATGACGATGCCCCGCCCCTCCTTGGTCACCTCGAGCGGGCCATCACCCGTCCGCGGCTTCATGGCCGCCATGCTCGTTCCCCTTCCTGAAACCCAGCTCAACCGTCTGAAGCCGACGGCCCACTGAAGGGCACCTGCGGTCCTTGAAGCAGGACACACGCCACCGGCATCGAACACATTGCTTCCAGGCCATTATCCCGCATCGCAGGACCCGATGACCAACATCGGTCGGCATCGCTTGGGCAACGCGCGCGAGCAAAACCACCCAATTCGGCGATGTGGCTGCGATACTGCGCCACCGCACGCAGTTCCACCGAACGAAAACGGCCGGTAATTCTTTGACGCAGGTCACATACCGGCACCGCGCCACCGTCGGCGATCTCCGTCATGCTGTCCTGCACAGGGGCGTACCGGCCGGTACGCCCCCGAGCCGCCACGCGGAGGGGACACACCATGGCCGACACCGTGCTCTACGAGGTGCGCGACGGACTCGCGACGATCACGCTGAACCGCCCGGAGGCGATGAACGCGCTGAACGTGGCGGCGAAGGTCGCGCTCCGGGACGCGGTCCGGGCCGCCGCGGACGACGACGCCGTGCGGGCCGTGCTGCTGACCGCCACCGGTGACCGGGCGTTCTGCGTGGGGCAGGACCTCAAGGAGCACATCGGGCTGCTGGCCGCCGACCGCGAGGACGGTGCGGGGCGGACGATGGAGACGGTGCGCGAGCACTACAACCCGATCGTGAAGGCGCTCGCCGGGGCCGCGAAGCCGGTGGTCGCCGCGGTGAACGGGGTCGCGGCCGGGGCGGGCTTCGGCTTCGCGCTGGCGGCGGACTACCGGATCGTGGCCGACACCGCGGCGTTCAACACGTCCTTCGCCGGGGTCGCGCTGACCGCGGACTCCGGGATCTCCTGGACCCTGCCGCGGGTCGTCGGCCCCGGGCGTGCGACCGACCTGCTGCTCTTCCCGCGCAACATCCCGGCCCAGGAGGCGTACGACCTCGGGATCGCGAACCGGCTGGTCCCCGCCGCCGAACTGCGCGCGGAGGCGGAGAAGACGGCGCGGGCGCTGGCCGCGGGACCGACGGTGGCGTACGCGGCGCTGAAGGAGTCGGTGGCCTACGGGCTCAGCCACTCCCTGGAGGAGACGCTGGAGAAGGAGGACGAGCTCCAGACCCGGGCGGGCGCCTCCGCGGACCACGCGATCGCCGTACAGGCCTTCGTCGACAAGGAGAAGCCGAAGTACCTGGGCCGCTGACCGCACGGCCCGGGGCCCGGGGCCACCGGGCCCCGGGCCGTGCGGTTCAGGGCCGCCGGGCGACGCAGTCCTCCAGGTGGTCGTCGACCAGGCCGCAGGCCTGCATCAGCGCGTAGGCCGTGGTCGGGCCGACGAAGCGCAGGCCCTGTTTCTTCAGCGCCTTGGACAGCGCCGTCGACTCGGGGGTGACCGCGGGCACGTCGGCGAGGGTCCTCGGCGCCGGGCGGCCGGCCCGGTCCGGGGCGTGGGACCAGATCAGGGCGTCCAGGTCGCCGGGCGCCCACCCGGCCAGCAGGCGTGCGTTGGCCAGGGTCGCGTCGATCTTGGCGCGATTGCGGATGATGCCGGCGTCGGCCAGCAGGCGCTCCCGGTCGGCGTCGGTGAACTCCGCGACGGCCGTGATCCGGAAGCCGGCGAAGGCGGTACGGAAGCCCGGACGGCGGCGCAGGATCGTGATCCAGGACAGGCCGGACTGGAAGGCCTCCAGGCTGAGCCGCTCGAAGAGGGCGTCGTCTCCGTGGACCGGGCGGCCCCACTCCTGGTCGTGGTAGGCGATGTAGTCCTCGGCGGACAGGGCCCAGGGGCAGCGCGGGGCGCCGTCCGGGCCCGCGAGGGCGGCGCCGTCGGTCACGGCTGCCGGCCCTCCGGGTGCGCGGCGGGCTTCTCCATGGAGATGTGGGCCGCGGCGGCGCGGGCACCGGCGAGCGCGGACTCCAGGTCGGCGATCCGGGCGTCGCGCTCGGCGAGCTCGGCGCCGAGACGGCTGAGGGCGTCGTCCACGTCGGCCATGCGGTAACCGCGGGCGGCGAGCGGGATGCGAAGACCGTCCACGTCCGCGCGGCTGACCGGGCGGTCCAGCGGCAGGGAGTCCGTCAGGCGGTCGGGGACCGCCTCGGGCAGCGGGCCGTTCTCTCCGCCGCCCACCACGGCGAGGGTCACCGCGGCGACCACTACGGCGAGCGCGACGACCAGGAACAAGAACATCACCATCGCTGGGGCCCCCACGGTTGGAACGAGTCGGTTGGAACGAGTCGGCTGGATCGAACCGGTTGGTTCGAGCCGGATCGGTCGGCGGATCGGAGTCGGGTGTGTGGCTCCGATCGTGCCATGCGAGTCTGACAGTCAGGGTCACAGGCGGTCATGGGCGACCGCGGACCGGACGGAACCGGGCCGAACCTCACGAAACCCTGTGAACCGTTGAGGACCGTTGAGAACCCTTACGAACCCTTACGAACGAGGAGAGGTCACAGGGGATGTTCAGGCTGGGCAGGCGGGAATTCGCACCGCACGAGCCGGTGATCATGGCGATCGTGAACCGGACCCCGGACTCCTTCTACGACCAGGGCGCGACCTTCCGCGACGAACCGGCGCTCGCGCGCGTGGAGCAGGCGGTGGCGGAGGGTGCCGCGATCATCGACATCGGCGGGGTGAAGGCCGGGCCGGGCGAAGAGGTGTCCGCCGAGGAGGAGGCACGGCGGACGGTCGGTTTCGTCGCCGAGGTGCGGCGGCGTTTCCCGGACGTCGTGATCAGCGTGGACACCTGGCGGCACGACGTGGGCGAGGCCGTGTGCGAGGCCGGGGCGGATGTGCTCAACGACGCGTGGGGCGGGGTCGATCCGCGGCTCGCGGAGGTCGCCGCGCGGTACGGCGCGGGGCTGGTGTGCACCCACGCGGGGGGCGCCCGGCCGCGGACCCGGCCGCACCGGGTGACGTACGAGGACGTGATGGCCGACATCCTCGAGCGGACCGTGGGACTGGCGGAGCGGGCCGTGGCGCTGGGGGTGCCGCGGGAGTCGGTGATGATCGACCCCGGGCACGATTTCGGGAAGAACACCCGGCACAGCCTCGAGGCGACGCGGCGGCTGGACGAGATGGTCGCCACCGGCTGGCCGGTGCTGGTGTCGCTGTCCAACAAGGACTTCGTCGGGGAGACGCTGGACCGGCCGGTGAAGGAGCGGGTGCTGGGGACCCTGGCGACGACGGCGGTGTCGGCGTGGCTGGGGGCGCGGGTGTACCGGGTGCACGAGGTGGCGGAGACGCGGCAGGTGCTGGACATGGTGGCGTCGATCGCGGGGCACCGCGATCCCGCGGTGGCCCGGCGGGGGCTGGCGTAGGGCCCGCCCCCGCCGGGGGGCGTGAGCGGGGGCGGAGCCCCCGCTCCCCGGCAGGGACGCGCGCCCTCACGCCCTGCCGTCTCAGCGGCCCGCTTCCTTGGACACCAGGGACACCGCTTCGTCGATGTCGTCCGTGACGTGGAAGAGGAGGAGGTCCTTCGCGGCCGCCTTGCCCTGGGCGATGACCGTGCCGTGCAGCCAGTCGACCAGACCGCCCCAGTAGTCGGTGCCGAACAGGACGATGGGGAACTGGGTGATCTTCTGCGTCTGGACCAGGGTCAGGGCCTCGAAGAGTTCGTCGAGGGTGCCGAGTCCGCCGGGCAGGACCACGAAGCCCTGCGAGTACTTGACGAACATCAGCTTGCGCACGAAGAAGTACCGGAAGTTCAGGCCGATGTCGACATAGCTGTTCAGCCCCTGCTCGAACGGCAGCTCGATGCCGAGGCCGACCGAGACGCCGTGGGCCTCGCACGCGCCCTTGTTGGCCGCCTCCATGGCCCCGGGGCCGCCGCCGGTGACCACCGCGAAGCCCGCCTCGACCAGTCCCCGGCCCAGCCGGACACCGGTCTCGTACTCCGGCGAGTCCACCGGTGTGCGCGCCGAGCCGAAGACGCTGATGGCGGGCGGCAGCTCGGCGAGCGCGCCGAAGCCCTCGATGAACTCCGACTGGATGCGCAGCACCCGCCAGGGGTCGGTGTGCACCCAGTCCGAGGGCGCGCGCTCGTCCAGCAGCCGCTGGTCCGTGGTGCCCGCCTGGACCTGGCTCCGCCTGCGGAGCACCGGGCCCAGGCGCTGTTCCTCCGGTGGGCGCTTCTTGCCCTCGGGGTTGCCAGTAGCCATATGTGCTCCCTCCGGTTGCTGTCTCCCCGCTCGGGGGACGCCGAGGTGCCGGGGAGAGATCGTTCCACTTCAGCGTAGATCCACGCGGGTTACGTACGGGGGACGTCAGCATGTCCGCGGGACAGCGTTCCGAAACGCCGTCCCGCCGTCACGCCGTCACGCCGTCAGCCAGGACCGCAGCCGCTCCTCCCCCGCCAGGATCTTCGCCGTGTCCACGCGCTCGTCCCGCTTGTGCGCCAGGTGCGGGTTGCCGGGACCGTAGTTGACCGCCGGGACGCCGAGCGCCGAGAAACGGGAGACGTCCGTCCAGCCGTACTTGGGTTGGGGGGTGCCGCCCACGGCCTCGATGAAGGCCGCCGCGGCCGGGTGGGACAGGCCGGGCAGGGCCGCACCGCTGTGGTCGTCGACGACGAACTCGGCCACGCCGCAGTCCGCGAAGACCTCGCGCACATGGGCCAGCGCCTCGGCCTCCGAACGGTCGGGCGCGTAGCGGAAGTTGACGGTGACGACGCACTCGTCGGGGATGACGTTGCCGGCCACGCCCCCGGAGATGCCCACCGCGTTCAGGCCCTCCCGGTACTCCAGGCCGTCGATCACCGGGTGGCGCGGCTCGTAGGAGGCGAGGCGGGCGAGGACGGGGGCCGCCGCGTGGATCGCGTTGGAGCCCATCCAGCTCCGCGCGGAGTGGGCGCGCTCGCCCGTGGTCCTCAGCAGCACCCGGAGGGTGCCCTGGCAGCCGCCCTCCACCTGGCCGTCGGAGGGCTCGAGGAGTACCGCGAAGTCGCCCTCCAGCCAGTCGGGGTGCTGCTCGGCGACGTGCTTCAGCCCGTTGAGGTCCGCGGAGACCTCCTCGTTGTCGTAGAAGACGAAGGTCAGGTCCCGGTTGGGGGCGGGGACGGTGGCCGCGATGCGCAGCTGGACCGCCACGCCCGCCTTCATGTCGCAGGTGCCGCAGCCCCACAGCACGCCGTCCGCGTCGAGCCGGGAGGGGACGTTGTCCGCGATCGGGACGGTGTCGATGTGCCCGGCGAGGATCACCCGCTCCGCGCGTCCGAGGTTCGTCCGGGCCACGACGTTGTTGCCGTACCGGTCGACCGTGAGGTGCGGCAGGTCGCGCAGGGCGGACTCGATCGCGTCCGCGAGCGGCTTCTCGGTGCCGCTGACGGAGGGGAAGTCGACGAGCCGCGCGGTCAGTCGTGCCGCGTCCAGGGTGAGGTCAAGCGGGGTGTCGGCCATGACGACGACCCTAACGCGCGGGTCCGGTCACACTGTCCACACCCGGCACACACGCCCCGTACTCTCCAGTACCTTGTACGCGTGTCAGAGCCACCTCTTCCTTCCAAGCGTCGGGGCCGCCTCTTCCGCTTCGGGGCGGCCTCCGTGGTTCTCCTCGGAGTCGCCGGCTACCTCGCGGTCCAGTACGAATCGGGGGGCGGCAGCGGTCCGGGCTGCCGCGTCGTGTCGGGCAAGGGCGACGGAGCCACGTACGAGTTCACTCCGGAGCAGGCGGTGAACGCGGCGACGATCACCGCCGTGGGCACCGCGCGCGAACTGCCCGAGCGGGCCGTGACGATCGCGCTGGCGACGGCCCTCCAGGAGTCGGCGCTGCGGAACATCGACTACGGCGACCGCGACTCGCTCGGCCTGTTCCAGCAGCGGCCCTCACAGGGCTGGGGCACACCGGAGGAGATCATGGACCCGGTGTACTCGGCGGAGAAGTTCTACGAGGGCCTGGAGAAGGTGCCGGGCTACACCCGGCTGCCGCTCACCGTCGCCGCGCAGCGGGTGCAGCTCAGCGGTTTCCCGCAGGCGTACGCCAAGCACGAGCCGGACGCCACCCTGCTGGCCGCCGCCCTCACCGGTCACTCGGCGGCCACCCTGACCTGCACGGGCCGTCCGGGGACGACCCGTGCGGCGGGTACGGACGCGGTACGCGCGGCACTGGCCCGGGACTTCGGAGGAGGCACGCTGGAACCGGCCGGCGCCGAGGTGAGCGACACGGCGGACTCCTCGGCCCCCTCCCCCGCGCCGTCCGCGCCGCCCTCGTCGTTCTCCACGCCCGCCGCACCCGCCGCGCCCTTGGCGGATGCCGGCGTCGACTCCGACGGGCGGACCGTGACGCTGTCGGTCCGCGCCGACGCCGACGCGGGACGGAAGGCCGGGGCACAGGGCTGGCAGCTCGCGCACTGGGCCGTGGCCAACGCCTCCGAGTTGCACATAGAGCGGGTGGCGTACGCCGGACGGGAGTGGACCGCGGGGAGCGCCGGCAACCGGTGGCGCGTGCTCGAGAACGAAACCGACGGCAAAACCGACGGCAAGAACAGCGGCAAGAACGGCGGCAAGAACACCGAGGCCGTGGGCGACGGCGCGGGCGAGGTCCGGATCACGACCGCGCAGTAGCCCACGCAGGAGCGCCGCACAGTGGTGCGAGAGGTCGCTCCCAGGGGTTGTGCGGAGTGCGGGCCGCTGACGGCGTGCACGGGTTGTCGCGTCGTCAGCCCTGGTCCGGCGGTGTCCCTTGGGACTGCGCTGCCGTAACCATTCGGCAGCCCGCCGAACCGCGCACCGTTGATCCGCTTTTATGCGCAGCCGATGATGCGACGCATTGCCAACTCTTTACGTCACCCTGCCGCAACCTTCCCGGCCTTCGAGCGGTAGTCACTGCGTCCGAGCCCGGGGATCGACACCGGGTCCGGACGGACACGCCATCGTCCCCTCCCGCTCAAGGAGCACCATGTCCCTCCCCCTGACCCGCCGGATCGCCCGTGCCGCGCTGCTCGTCGCCGCCGGAGCGGCCGCCGGGGTCGGTGCGGCCGGTTCCGCCGTCGCGGCCCCGGCGCTGCCGGCCACCCCGAACGTCGGCGGGCTGACCGCCCTGGACGGATCGAACCTGGCCTCCCCCGTGAACGACACGACGCAGGTCGTCAACGACGCCACGGGCACCACCGGCTCCCTCCCCCTGGACGGCGTGCCGACCGCCCACACCCTGCCGGCCGCGTCGCTGCCGATCGGCTGACCCGCCCGGCGCGTACGCCGGTGCACGCCCCCACGCGGACGGGGCCCGGGTTCTCCCGGGCCCCGTCCGCGCATGCCGTGCACTCCGGCGTCACGCTCGCCGCGTCACGCCTTCAGGCGCTCCACCGCCGCGCGTACGCGCTCGTCCGTGGCGGTCACGGCGACGCGTACGAACTTCTCGCCCGCCGGGCCGTAGAAGTCGCCCGGCGCGACCAGGACACCGCGCTCGGCGAGGCGGCCGACGGTGTCCCAGCAGGACTCGTCGCGGGTGGCCCACAAGTAGAGCCCGGCCTCGCTGTGCTCGATCCGGAAGCCGTGCCCCAGGAGGGCCATCCGCAGGGCGGTGCGGCGGGCCGCGTACCGCTCGCGCTGGACGCGCACGTGCTCGTCGTCGCCCAGCGCCGCCACCACGGCCGCCTGGGTGGGCGCCGAGGTCATCATGCCGCCGTGCTTGCGGATCTGCAGCAGCGGTCCGAGGACGTCGGGGTCGCCGGCCAGGAAGGCGGCGCGGTAGCCCGCGAGGTTGGACCTCTTGGACAGCGAGTGCACGGAGACGATGCCCTCGTACGAGCCGCCGTTGACGTCGGGGTGCAGCACCGAGACCGGTTCGGCGTCCCAGCCCAGTTCGAGGTAGCACTCGTCGGAGAAGACGAGGACGCCGTGCTCGCGGGCCCAGGCGACGATCCGGGTCAGCTCCGCCTTGGAGAGCACCTTGCCCGTCGGGTTGGACGGGGAGTTCAGCCAGAGGAGCTTCAGACCCGTCGGGTCCAGTTCGGTCGGGTCGTCGTACGCCTCGTGCTCCGCACGGGCCAGGCGGGCGCCGACCTCGTACGTCGGATAGGCCAGGCGCGGGTACGCCACCCGGTCGCCGGGGCCGAGGCCCAGCTGGGTGGGGAGCCAGGCGACCAGTTCCTTGGAGCCGACGACCGGCAGCACATGGTGGTGGGTGACCTCGCGGGCCCCCAGCCGACGCTCCACCCAGCGGGTGAGCGCGTCGCGCAGTTCCGGGGTGCCCCAGACCGTGGGATAGCCCGGGGAGTCCGCCGCGGCGATCAGGGCCTTCTGGATCCGTTCGGGGACCGGGTCGACGGGGGTGCCGACCGAGAGGTCGACGATGCCGTCGGGGTGCCCGGCGGCCGTCTTCTTGTAGGGCTCCAGCTTGTCCCAGGGAAAGGTGGGCAGCCGGTCGGAGACTGCGGACACGGGTTCTGGCTCACTTTCTGGTGCGGCACTGCTGCTGCGCTGCTGCTGCACCGGTACGGCAAACGCCCCGGCCCCGCACGACGATCGGATTCGATCGGACCGTACGGAACCGAGGCGGCACAGACGTGCGGGCCGCGCTCGACGGCAGACCCCGGATTCCGGGGCGCACCGATGCGCGAGCAGCGCGCTCTAGGCCTGCGGCGGCAGCGCGGCGATGAACGGGTGGTCTCGCTCGATCAGCCCCAGCTTGCTGGCGCCGCCGGGCGAGCCGAGATCGTCGAAGAACTCGACGTTCGCCTTGTAGTAGTCCTTCCACTCCTCGGGAGTGTCGTCCTCGTAGAAGATGGCCTCGACCGGGCAGACCGGTTCACAGGCGCCGCAGTCGACGCATTCGTCCGGGTGGATGTACAAGGACCGCTGGCCCTCGTAGATGCAGTCGACCGGGCACTCCTCGATGCACGCCTTGTCCTTCACGTCGACACAAGGCTGCGCGATGACGTAGGTCACGCTGTCGTTCCTCCTCGATTGGGCGCCGGCGGGCCTCCTCAGGCTCCGCCGCCTGGCGCGCGGGAGCGCGGCGTCGTCGATGCCCGCCCCTAGTATCTCCGTTCCCGGGCAAGATCCGAACAGGAGGGGTGAACTGACCTGTGGAAATATCTGCAGCCGGACGTCTCGAGGTCCGCGTCACCGCTGCTGACGTGGGCAAACGAGTCTCCGTACGGAGCTTGATCGAACATGGTCCGCCGGGCGAGAGGTTCACCGACACGGTCGGAGTTCTCATATCATGGGACAACGGTGTGCTGCGGATCACACGGAAGAACGGGGAAAGCGTCCGCATCGCGGAATCCACGCTGGTCGCGGCCAAGGTGATACCGCCCGCACCGGCCCGCAGGCGCGGTCCGGCCGCCTCGTACGAGGAACTGGCGCAGGTGGCCGCGCGGGCGTGGCGGCCGGTGGAGAGCGAGCGGCTGGGCGACTGGGAGCTGAGGGCGGCGGCCGGCTTCACCCGCCGGGCCAACTCCGTGCTGCCGCTCGGCGACCCGGGCATACCGCTGGACGAGGCGCTGACGGCCGTACGCCGCTGGTACGCCGACCGGGGGCTGCCCGCCTACCTCCAGACGGCGACCGGCGCCGCGGGCACGCAGGAGCAGCTGTGCGCGGAGCTGGAGCGGCGGGGCTGGGTGCGTGAGGTGACCGCCGAACTGTGGATCGGCGGCCTCGCCCCGATCGCCGACCTGGCCGACCCGTCCGACCTGACCGACCTGACCGAGGGATCCGGGGTCGTGCTGTCCCGGGAGGCCGACGAGGCGTGGCTCACGCGCTACCGGCGCAGGGGGGTGAGCGAGGTGGCCCTGGACGTCCTGAACGGAGGGCCCTCCGTGTGGTTCGCGACCGTGCCGGGCGACCCCGCGCCCGCCGCGATCGGGCGGTGCGTCGTCGACGGGCGGTGGGCGGGCTTCGCGGCGGTCGAGGTGGACCCGGCGCGGCGGCGGCGCGGGCTCGCGACGGCCGTGATGGCGGCGCTGGCCCGGCGGGCGCTCGACGAGGGCGCGTCGGCCGCCTGGCTCCAGGTCGAGGACGACAACGTGGAGGCACGCGCCCTGTACGACAGAATGGGCTTCGCCACGCATCACACGTACCACCACTACCGCGCGCCCGGCTCACCGGCTCCGGCAGGTGACGGATCGCCGTGAGAGGGCATTGACCGGTTATGCGCCCCCCCTGCCCCCCGCCCCCGGAACGGTCCGCCGAGCTGCGACGGCGGTTCACCGAGGAGGCCCGTTCCGAGCAGCCGGATCTGTCCACGCTCTGCCTGCTGGTCGGCGCGGAGGCGGACGGCACGCTGGACGAGACGGGCATGGACGCCGCGCAGATCGAACTGGACGCGCTGGCGGGCCGGCTCCCCTACCGGCCCGGCTCCCCGCACGCCTGGGCGACGGCACTGCGGGAGCTGCTGGGCGAGCGGTACGACTTCCACGGCACCCCGGGCGACTACCAGCGTCTGGAGTCGTCGCTGCTGCACGAGGTACTGCGCCGCCGGCGCGGGCTGCCGATCCTGCTGTCGGTGGTGTGGCTGGAGGTGGCCCGGCGGGCGGGCGCCCCGGTGTACGGGGTCGCGCTCCCCGGACATTTCGTGGTGGGCCTCGGCAAGGCGGAGCAGCAGGTGCTCGTCGATCCCTTCGACGGGGGGCGGGTGCTGACCGGGGCCGACGCGGATCTGCTGGTCGCCGGGGCCACGGGGGCTCCGCTGGACGCGTCGATGCTGACGCCGGCCGATCCGCTGGACGTCGTCCTGCGCATCCTGAACAACATCCGGGCGTGGGCGTCCGCCCGCCCGGAGCGGTCGGACGTGGCGCTGTGGGCGGTGGAGCTGTCCCTGCTGCTCCCCTCCCGGCCGGCCCGGCTGCGGTACGAACGGGCCCAGTTGCTGGTGCAGCGCGGTGACTTCGCCGACGGCGCGGACGAGCTGGAGGCGTACGCCGAGGTGGTGGCCGCGGTGGACGAGCCGACCGCGGAACGGATCCGAGGCCAGGCCCGAGCGGCACGGGCCCTGCTCAACTAGGGCCTGGAGGCACTGGCCGCATACCTCTCTTGACATAGGTATGACTGGATACTTATCATCTTCGGGTGTCCAGAAGCAGTGCCTCCGAACAGCGCGTCGCGTACGTGAGCTCCGAGCTCGCGGCGTGCCTGCCCGCGCTGCACCGGGCCCTGGACCGGCGGGTGGCGAGCGAGTATCCGCACCCGAAGCCGCCCGAGGGACAGCTCGCGCTGCTGAGGTTCGTCGCCCGGCGCGAGGGCGCCACGGTGCGCGAGGCGGCCGAGGCACTGCTGATGAAGCCCAACAACGTCAGCGCGCTGGTCTCCCAGCTCACGGAGCGGGGAGAACTGGAGCGCCGGCAGGACGGCGCCGACAAGCGGATCGCCCACCTCCACCTCACGGAGTCCTCGCGGCAGCGCATCGCCGAGGTGGGCGCTCTCGAGCAGAGTCATCTCGGCCGGGCGCTGCAGTCCCTCACCGACGGTGAGCTGGACGCGCTCGGTTCCGCCGTCGGCGCGCTGAAAACACTGGCCCGGCACCTCCACTCGGCAGCCCGCTGACGAGGGCGTCAGCACCGCGGGCACGCGCGTCGCGCGCGTGCCCGCGGTGAGGCGTCACCGCTCCTCCTCCCTTTCCCCCGAGGCAGTCCATCCCCGAGGCAGTGCTGCCTCGGGGCGGTTCCCCGTGGGCCGCCCCGCTCACGGCCCGGCCCCGCACACCCGGCTGCCCGAGCACGGCCATGCGCCGTGCGGTTCGTTCGTCCCCCTTTGAGAAAGAAACGGCTCTCTTCATGGCGTCCACACCCGTGGATCACTCCGCCCCCGCCCCCGGCACGGCTGCTTCCCCGCAGTCGACGCTCGAGCGTCTCCGGGCCAACCCCTGGCTCGCGCTGATCGCGGTGTCGTTCGGCCTGCTCATGGTGCAGCTCGACGGTTCCGTCGTCGCCATCGCCAACCCGGCGATCGGCAAGGACCTCGGGGCCAGCACCGCGGAACTGCAGTGGGTCACCAACTCCTACCTGATCGCGCTCGCCGCCTCGATGATCCTCGGCGGCAAGCTCGGCGACCGGTTCGGCCGGCGCTTCCACTACCTCGTCGGCGTCGGCGGGTTCGTCGTCACCTCGGTCGTGATCGGCCTGGTCGGCAGCATCGAGGGGGTCATCGTCTTCCGCGCCCTGCAGGGTGTGGCGGGCGGCATCCTGATGCCCAACACCCTGGGCATCCTGCGCGCCGTCTTCCCGCCGAAGCGGTTCGCGCTCGCGGTGGGCATCTGGGGCATGGTCTCGGCCGTGTCGACCTCGCTGGGCCCGATCGTCGGCGGTCTGCTCGTCGAGCACGTCAACTGGGAGTCGGTGTTCTACCTGAACGCGCCGATCGGCGTCGTCGCGCTGCTGTTCAGCATGGCGGTCCTCGCCGAGTCCAAGAACTCCACCGGACGGCACCGCTTCGACATCCCCGGCGTCGTCCTGCTCGCCGCGGGCATGGTCGCCCTGGTCTTCGGCATCGTCAAGGGCGAGACGTGGGGCTGGACCTCCGCCGGAACCCTCGGCGCCATCGTCCTCGGCCTGGCACTCCTGGTCGTCTTCGGCTGGTACGAGACCCGGCAGGAGCACCCGCTGCTGCCGATGCGCCTGTTCCGCAACCGGTCGCTGACCACCGGCGCGGTCATGACCCTGCTGAACTTCTTCGTGATGCTCGGCGGCATCTTCTTCATCATGCTGTACCTGCAGAACGTGCGGGGCTACACGCCGGTCGAGGCCGGTATCAGCACCCTGCCGATGTCGATCGCGTCGCTGTTCGCCTCTCCGATCGGCTCCCAGCTGACCGCCCGCTTCGGCGCGCGCGTCACGATCCCGCTGGGTCTGGTCCTCTCGGCCGCCGCCATGTTCGGCATGCTCACCTGGACCGTCGACTCGTCCTACGCGACGATGTGGCCGCCGTTCGTCGCGATGGGTCTCGGCGTCGGCATCGTGCTGCCCGCCACCGCCGCCGCGATCATCGGCAACGCGCCGGTCAGGGACGGCGGTGTGGCGTCCGGTCTGCAGTCCACGATGCTGCAGATCGGTGGCGCGCTCGGTACCTCGGTGCTGGTCACCGTGATCGCCGGCCGGGTCGGCTCCACGCTGTTCGGCGAGCTGACCGCCGCGGGTGTCCCGACGGACACGGCGCACGGCCTGGCGCAGGCCGAGGACGCCGTCACGATGGGCATCGCCCCGGTCGCCGGCGACATGTCGGCGCAGCTCAGGGCCGCCGTCGTCGAGGGCAGCGGCCAGGCGTTCGTCAACGGTCTGCACTCCGCCGTCACCGTCACCGGCGCCCTGTGCGTCCTCGGTGCCGTGGCCGCCGTCCTCGGCATCAAGAGCCGCGCCGAGGAGGCGAAGAACATGCGTGCCCAGACGGCGGACGCCGAGGAGCCCGCGGTGGTCGTCGCCGCCCACTGAGCCACCGCACACACGCGCGCGGGCGGTCCTTGAGAGGCGGCGCTGCCGGGGTCGGACTCTCGACCCCGGCAGCGCCGCCTCCGTGTCTTCCCGGGCCGCCCCGGCCCGGACACGGCCGCGACGCGCGGGTCAGGACGAACGCTGGGATGCTGGGAGGGAAGCGCCGCGCGTGACGCGGCCGACGGTGGGTGGTGAGCGCCATGGCCATCGACGACGTCCCGGAGCAGGACACTCCCGGACTCCCCGGGGTCGATCCCCGGGGGGACCCGTTCCTGCGGACCCGGTACGCCATCCCCCCCAGACCGGTCACGTTCCTGTGCCGGGAGCGTCTGATCCGGCATCTCGACGCCGCCCTCGCCACACCTCTGACGATCGTCAACGGGGCGGCGGGAGCCGGCAAGACCCTGCTCGTCGCGGACTGGGCGGCCGGTCTCGGCCTGCCCGTGGCCTGGTTCACCACCGACGCGCCGAATCTGCGTCCCGGCGTGTTCTGGGCGTACGTCCTGCGGGCCCTGCACACCGCCGGGGTGCCGGTCCCCGCGGCGGTGGGCTGTCCCGCCGACCCGAGCCGGGTGGACGAGGTGCTGCTGAACCGGCTGGCCGCCGAACTGAGCGGCCCGGCGGCGGCGCGGCGGCCGGCGGTCCTCGTGCTCGACGAGTTCGACCGGGTCACCGCGCCGGAGACGGCCGCCCAGCTGGACTTCGTCCTGCGGCACGCCGGAGGGGGCCTGCGTCTGGTCGTGGTGTCCCGTACGGAACCGCTGCTGCCGCTGCACCGCTACCGGGCCGCCGGGGAGCTGACGGAGATCCGGGACGCGGAACTGGCGTTCACCGCGCGGGAGGCCGGCGAACTGCTCGACCGGCACGGACTGTCCCTGCCCGCGCCCGTCGCGAACGCCCTCGTGGACCGTACCGGGGGGTGGGCCGCCGGGCTGCGGCTGTGCGCGCTGGCCGCGCGGGAGAGCCCCGACCCGGAGACGTATCTGAAGGAGTTCGAGGCCGGGCAGAGCACGGTGGCCGACTTCCTGCTGGCCGAGGTGCTGAACATCCAGCCGCCCGACACGCAGGACCTGCTGCTGCGGGTCAGTGTCCTGGAGCGGTTCTGCCCCGACCTCGCGAACGCGCTGACGGGGCGCTTCGACGCCGGGCCCGTACTGCACTCCCTGCACCACCGCAACGCCTTCGTGCAGCACCTCGGGCACTCCTGGTACGGCCTGCACCCGTTGTTCGCGGAGATCCTGCGGGCCCATCTGGCGGTGCGGCACCCCGGTCTGGCACCGGAACTGCACCGGCGGGCCGCGCACTGGCTGAAGGACGCGGGATTCCTGCCGGAGACGCTCGTCCACGGTGCCGCCGCCGGTGACTGGGACTTCACCGCCGGCACCCTGGTCTCCGATCTGGCCATCGGCCAGCTGTTCACCGGGCTGCGCTCGGCCGGTCTGGACGACCTGTTCTCCCGTATGGCGCCCGACGTGACGGGCCCCGCGCCGGAACTCGTCCGGGCGGCCCGCGACCTGGCCCGCGGCGATCTGGACCGGGGGCCGGCCCATCTGGAGCGCGCCGGCAGGCAGTTGGCCGAGGGGGCCGCGGACCCGGCGGCGGCGCGGCTGTGCTGGGCGCTGCTGGAGGTGCTGACGGCCCGGCTGACGGGGTCCTCGGCGCGTGCGGAGCGGGCCGCCCGGCTGGCCGGGGAGCTGCGCGGTGCCGTACCCGCCGAGCTGCTGGACCGGCATCCCGAGCTCACCGCGCTGCTGTTGACCCATCTGGGCTCGGCCCGGCTGTGGGCGGGCCGCTTCGAGGAGGCCCGGACGGCCCTGACCGCGGCCGCCACCGGGCCAGAGGGGGCGTCGACCGCGCTGCCCAGGGAGGACGCCCTGGCCCAGCTCGCGCTGATCGACCAGCTCAACGGCTGGCCCGGCCGGGCGGAGCACAAGGCGTCCCAGGCCCTGGCCGAGACCGCGCGGTACAGCCTTCCCGGCCCTCCCGGCACCGGCATGGAGCGGCTGGTGCTGGCGGCGGTGGCGGTGGACCGCGACGAGCTGGACCGGGCACAGGAACTGCTCGACGAGGCGGTCACCCCCGCGGAGGAGGACGGCTCGCACGACCCGGTCGCGCTGGCGGGGCGGGCCGTCGCCACGGCCCGGCTGCTGCTGGCCCGCGGCGATGCGCGCGCCGCCGCCCGGGCGGCCCGGCCGGACGTCACCGCCGAGGCGCCCTCC
>NZ_JAESIF010000140.1:0-6983 GCF_016757295.1 Streptomyces sp. M2CJ-2
TGCCGGAAGACGCACTGCCGAACGGCGGTGCTCCGTCGGCGGACCCCGAACCGGGGCCCCGCCGGCGGGTATCGGCCCCGGAGTCCTAGCTCAGACACCAGCCGCAAAGTAGGTCGCGGGTAGCTGGTCGAGCCCCGTTTCCCTCCCCTTGGCACCGTCGTTGGTCTGAGCCTCGATCCACCGCGTGAATTCTGTTCACGGGTGTCGGGTGGGTTTCGGGTGTTTCTTCGGGGTGCGGGCAGCGGTGAGCGCCGGGTGGCCGTCCGGTGCGGGGTCTCCGAGGTCTTTCGGATCGTGGGCGGGCAGGGCGGTGGCGCGGGTCAGGTGACCATGCGCTGTCCGGTCGCTGTCCACAGGTCGGTGAAGTCGTCCTGCCAGCACCAGGGTTGGGGCAGGTGGAGGGTGAGGCGGCGGGCGCCGGTGGCGATCCGGGCGGGGATGTTGATCAGGTGGCGGCGGATGGTGCCGGTCCGTGCCCTGGCATGGAAGACGGAGGCGAGGTGGCCGGCCGCGCGGGTGAGGTTGTAGGCGGTGGCCGCGAGGGTGAGCCAGGCGGCGTTCGCGGTGAACTTCCCCGACGGCAGGTGGGCGAGCGCGGAGTCTTCCAGGTCGGCGAAGACCTGTTCCACCACAGCGTGTTCGCGGTGCATGGGTTCGGCCTGGGCCAGGACGAACGGGCTGTTGGTGAAGATGACGTGGTGGCGCCAGACACCGAACAGCTCGGCCTGCCCCTCGGGCACGCTCTTCGGGTTCAGCCGCTTCACCCGGCGCACGATCAGCCGGGCTGTGGTGTGCAACGCCTTCTTCCTGCTGGTGAACGCGGTGAAGGGGACCTCGGTGATCTCCGCGTCGGAGATCCAGCGTTCCTCCTCGGCGTCCCAGACGGCGGCGTACTTGATCGGAGTCCAGGCGTACTCGGGGATTTCGGCGATGGCCTCGCGGATCTTCTTCCTGACCGCGACGGCGAGGGAGAAGCGCGCGCCGGCCTTGCGGCAGACCTCGACGACCTTGTGGGAGAAGTACGCGGAGTCCGCCCGGACGATGATCTGTGCGGTGATACCCATCGCCCGCACCGTGGCCAGTGCCTCGCGCAGCAGACTCGCCGCGCCCTTGCCGGAGCCTGCCGAGCCCCTGCGCAGCCTCGTTGCCACGATGACCGGCGCGCAGGTGGCGGTCTTGACCGTGACGATCTGGAAGTGCAGGCCGCGGACCTTGGTGTAGCCGAAGGAGGCGCCCTGCTTGGCCGGCCCGTAGACCTGCTTGACCTTGGAGTCGATGTCGACGAACACCACCTCGTCCCCGGTGGGGACCAGGCCGGTGTGCGCGACGAGATTGCAGGTGAACGCCCGTGTGGCGGACTCCAGTTGGCGCACGTGTCCCCAGGTGAACGCGCGCAGGAAGGTGCCCAGCGTGGACGGGGCACGCACCCCGCCGAACAAGCGCGGCAGGCCGCCGTGGCGGAGCACGTCCAGGTCGTCGATGCTGTCGGCCCCGGCGACCATCCCGCCCACGATGCTCATGGCCTTCGCCTCGGCGGCCGTACCGGCACCGTTTTTCGCACCGGTGAGCTTCACTTTCTCGGCCACCAGAGCGGGCAGCCCGCACCGCTCGGCCAGCCGGATCGTCGGGACCAGCCCGGCATGCGCGATCAGGTCCGGGTCGTCGAACGCGGCGAACAGCGTCGCCGGGCTGTGGGAGACTTTCACTGACGAGGTGCCTTGCTGTGTGCGGCTGATGGAAGCGTAGGAACTCCCATTATCGCAGGTCAGCGGGCACCTCTTCTTATTTCTCCGTCCACAGGCCGATCATCACGCGGTGGATCCAGGATCAGGCACCGAGGCCCGTCTGCGGTTTCTGCTCGCGACACACCGGTATTCCCTCCGCGCCCAACCCCTGTACGTCGGACACCGCCCACGGCCTGTCGCCGCGGGCGGTGTCCACCGGCGCATGCCCGGCCCCGGTCACAGTTTCAGCAGCGCCGTCAGCAGCGGGCCGCGTCGCGCGATCTTGCCGACCTTCTTGTCGTCCGGATTGTCGGGAACGGTCACCTTCACCACGGACGGCTGCCCCTCGCCCTCGTCCCCCTCAAGGACCGTCACCTCGGACCCCGCGTACTGCGGCTGGCCCTCGAGCACGGCCTTGACGGTCTCGGAGGCCTTCAGCGCGGACTTTTTGCTGCGGGCGACCGCGCAGACGACTCCGGAGGTGTCGTCGGCGGACCGGGCGAGCTGGCCGATCGCCAGGTGCGAGAGCTCCTTCCCGCCCCGGCGCGGGTCGATGCCGCTCTGGCGCGGTTCGATGCTCACCGAGTAGACGTCACCGAGACAGGCGACAAGCTGGCGGTACTCGGCCTTGTCGGCGAGCGCCTTGCCGTCGGCGGGGTGGAACACCCGGGTGCCCACCGGGCGGACGTGGGTGAACTCCTGGTCGGACACGGTGTAGTCCCTCTGGCTGTCCTCGTCCCCGCCCCAGACCGTCACCCCGTCCTGCTCGCGCTCCTGGCGCCCTTCGGCCTTGAGTTTCTTGGTGATCGACTCGGAGTCGAAGGCGCCCCGCCAGTAACCGGCCATGAGCGGGGAGTCGGTCGACTGGATCCACAGCCTTTCTTCGACCTGGTCCGGGTCGATCCGGTATCTCGAGGCAGCCGAGCCGCTGAGCTCGGTGGCGAGCTCCGAATCGGGGAACGGCCGGAAGTCGGCGAACCGCTCCGGGGCCTGCTTCGTCAGCTCCCGAAGCCTCGCGCTGTCCGTGTACACGACGCTCCAGGTCCCGGGCTCGGACGAGACCTTCCCGAGCGCCGCGGACAGTCCCGAGGCGTCCTCAAAGTCGGATCCCGAGCCGGAGGTGAGGGAACAGCCGGTGGTGAGCAGCAGACCGCATACGGCGGCGACGGCGGCCGATCTTCGGGCCGGAGCCCCGGCGGTACGGCGGCGACGCTCAAGTGATATGGACATGATCGGTCAGACTATCGGAAAAGGCGGCCAGGGTGGGGATCCCCCGATTGTGCGACATCCTGCGGATTCGCCCCGGCTTTCCTCTCCCGTTGCCGCAGGTCAGCCCGACAGACGGGAGCGATGGATTCGCCTAGATCATGATGGTTCTTCGGGGATCCTGAAGAACCGTCATGATCCCTATTCAGACGCGCCGGCCGAGGGCGACGAGGTGCCTGGTCAGGCCCCCTGCCGAGGACCCGAGGGGGCGGCGAAGTCGCGGAATGTTACACAAGCCGGGCACAGCTCGGCTGTAGCGGTGAGGACGGTCAGTTCTCTGACGGGATGCGCGCGGCGATCTCCTTCGCCAGCCGGTCCGCCTCCGGCGACATCGGCCCCTCCTGCTGCGCCACCGTCAGCAGCAGCCGCAGCAGATCGTGCGCCTCCTCCAGGGTCAGCAGCGCCAGCCGCTGGGCCGTGTGATCCACCGGCGCGTACCCGCTCTCCTCCGGATCGAGGTGCTCGTCGTCATCCATGACCAGCGCAACGACTCCCCGGGCGCCACGGTCACGCACAAGTTCTGGGGCGGCCATGGTGCGCAGTTATTTGACCGGCCGTTCCAGATGCGCCTATGGTCTTCGACGTGGCCAGGACCAAGGAATTCGATCCGGACGCCGCGCTGCAGTCGGCCCTTGAGCTGTTCTGGCGGCGCGGCTACGAAGCGACGTCGATGACGGACCTCGTCGAGCACCTCGGCATCGGCCGCGCCAGCCTCTACGCGACCTTCGGCAGCAAGCACGAGCTGTATCTGAAGGCCTTGGACCGGTACGCCGAGACGCGCGACGCGGCTCTCCTCGCCGAGTTGTCCCAGCCGGGCCCCGCACTGCCCGCGGTGCGGGCGGTGGTGCGCCGCTTCGCCGCGGAGGCCGCCTCCCCGGAAGGGCGGCTGAACGGCTGCTTCGTCACCAATACCGCGGCCGAGCTGGCCCCGCACGACCCTGCGGCGGCCCGCCGGGTCGAGATCAGCTGGGAGCATGTCGAGACCCTGCTGCACTCCGCGCTCGTACGAGCCCAGGCCCAGGGCGAGCTGCCCGAGGGTCGCGATCCGCGGGCGCTGGCCCGCATGCTGCTCGTCCTGCTGCAGGGGGTACGGATCGTCGGCAAGGCGTCGAACGATCCCGCCCGGGTGCGGGACGCGGCCGAACAGGCCTTGGCCCTGCTGGACTGACTCACCCCCGCCGGAACCACCGGGCTCCCTTCCGCACGCCCAAATAATGAACCGATCGGTCAAATATCAGGAGGACGGCATGACCGCCACGGGCACTGCTCGCGTCGCCACCATGCGGCAGCGATGCGCCTTCGTCCTCCTCGGTAGCGTCCAGACCACGCTGATCTTCACGCTCGCCGCGCTCGCCGTACCGCTGCCCCGCATCGGGCGCGAATTAGGCCTGCACCGCGCCGACTTGATCCTGCTCAGCGCCGCCTACGGACTGACCTTCGCCGGGCTGCTGCTCTTCGGCGGACGCCTCGCGGACCGCTACGGCGGGCGGCGCGCCCTCACCGCAGGCCTGGTCCTCTTCGCCGCCGCCTCGGCCGCCGCCCCGCTCGCCCCCGGCATCGGGACATTGCTCGCAGCCCGCTTCGCACAGGGCGCGGGGGCGGCCCTGATCGCGCCCGCCGCCATGGCCGTGCTGCGCGCCGTCTTCCCCTCCCCACCCGCGTACGGCAGGGCGATGGCCACCTGGGGCGGGCTCTCGGTACTCGGCGCGACCGCGGGCAATCTGCTCTCCGGCGTCATCTCAGCGCTGCTGTCCTGGCGTTGGACCTTCGCCATACCGCTCGTGGTGGCCCTCGCAGCCCTCACCCTCACGCCCCGGCTACTGCCGGACACCACGCCGAACCGGCACCGGACTCTCGACCTGCCGGGTGCCCTGCTCGCCACCACCGGAATCACCCTGGCCAGCTACGGACTCGTCGTCACCGACGCCCACCCCTGGCCGTCGGCCGGCGTGCTCGTACCGCTGCTCGCCGGGGCCGCGCTGCTCGCCGCCTTCTGGTACGCCGAGCGCCGCGCCCGCGACCCGCTGCTGCCGCCCCGCTTCCTGCTCGACCGGCGGCGGGCCCTCGCCCTCACGGCCATCGCACTGAGCGCCTGCGGAACCGCGATGACCTTCGTGGTCCTCTCGCTCCACCTCCAGCAGGCGCGCGACTGGTCACAGCTGCAGACCTCGGCCGCCTTCGTACCGTTCGCCGTCGCGCTGATCGCCTCAAGCCGCGCGGCAGGACCGCTCATCGACCGGTACGGGGCCCGAACCGTCACAGCGGCCGGGCTCGGCACCGGCGCGGCCGGGCTCGCCCTCCTCGCGCTCACCGGGATCGACGCACACATTTCATACGGGTACGGACTGCTGCCGGGCCTCGTGCTGCTGCCGGCCGGCACCGCGGCCTCCTTCGCGGGAGCCGCCGTGCTCGCCACCGAAGGCGTGCCGCAGCAGCAGACCGGGCTCGCGGGCGGCGTACTGAACACCGCGATGGAATGCGGCCCGACCGTCCTGTTCGCACTCCTGCTCACGCTCGGCAGCGACGCCTCGTCCCTGGCCGCGACGGGGGCCGCCCTCGCCGCCGTGGCCCTCCTGACCCACCGCACCCAGTAACCCATCACTCAAGGGAGCCACCGAAATGAACCGCTTCACCGGCAAGACCGTCCTCGTCACCGGCGCCGGCTCCGGCCTCGGCCGCGCAATCGCGCGCGCCTTCGCCGCCGAGGGCGCATCCGTGGTCGCCGCGGGACGCACCGCAACCTCCCTGGACGAAACGGTCGGTCTCATCGAGGCCGCCGGCGGCACGGCCACCGCCGTCACCGCCGACGTCACCGACTCCGGCCGACTCCAGAACCTGGTACACGAGACCGTCACCCGCTTCGGCGGACTGGACGTCGCCGTCAACAACGCCGGAACACTCCGCGGCACCGTACCGGTCGGCGAGGTGAGCGAGGAGGACTGGGACGCGGTGCTGCGGACCAACGTCACCGGCGTCTGGCTGGCCATGAAACACCAGATCGCGCACATGAAGGGAAACGGCGGCGGCACCATCGTCAACATCTCCTCCAACCTGGGAGCACACCTGCGGATCCCGAACGCCGCCGCCTACATCACCTCCAAGGCAGCGGTCTCCGCGCTGACCCGCGCCGCCGCTCTCGACCACATCCACCAGGGCATCCGCATCAACGCCGTCAGCCCCGGCGCCGCTGCCACGTCCATGTCGCTGCGGCCCGGTGAGACCGAGGCCGACCGTACCGAGCGGATGAAGACGGAAAACCCGCTCGGCCGGGTCGCGGAAGCCGAAGAAGTGGCGGCCGCGGTGCTCTACCTCGCCTCGCCCACGGCCGGCGCGGTGGTCGGCACCGACCTGGTCATCGACAGTGGTTCCTCGGCCTGACGGTACGTAGGCTTCGACGGCCCCCTTCCCCACCTATCAGGGGCGCAGCGAGACTGGGCAGGCCACCGTCGTGACGGCAGCCACGCTGCCGTGGCGTGCGACCGTAAAGGTCCCGCTCGGCCAGGACCCGGTCGTCAGCATCGTCCTCGACAAGAAGGGCGGGAAGGCAGGTCCGCTGTGCCCTCGCCGTGCGTGGCCAGCACGTCCAAAGCGCCACCGCGGCCGGGGAGTTCGGCCGCACCACCTGCACCGGCACACTGCCCACCCAGGACAAACCGCCCAGCGGATGACCCCACCCACCGGAGGCCGCCCCGGCAGGCGGGAACGGCCAGCCGCGGTTCTCATCGAGCACGGCACCGGGCAGTTCGCCGGCCTCCCAGTAACGCCGGATGAGGGGTATCGGCGTGCTGAAAGACCCCCGGCGAACAAGGGCCGCAGCGCCGGGCACCCGTTGGTCACCACCATGCAAGAAGAGGACGGCTACGGGTCGCTCAGCGCCTTTGCCGTCTTCTGCCGAGCCGGGTTGCTCACACGGTGTGCCGGCTCGTCCGGCGCGCTACGCAAAGGCCCGGCCCACCGCGGTATGCGGGCCGGGCTGCCGTGGTGGCTACAGGT
>NZ_JAESIF010000141.1:0-6871 GCF_016757295.1 Streptomyces sp. M2CJ-2
GTGCCCGACCTGCCGAAGATCCCTGAAGCCGACCCGACATGCCGAACCCGCCCCAACCTAACCAAGCCCTACTAGGAGCGGGTGCCCGTCGGGGGCCTCGCACGGCGCGCAGTCCACCGGGTCCTTTTGCCCAGGCTGCCGGGGTTGCGCTCGGAGTGCCGCCTGCCGTCGGTGTCGGGCTCGGAGGCCCGGGTCGGCGGGTGCAGCGCGGTCATCAGCTCCAGGCCGGTGACGGCGGTGGAACCGCGCGGCGTCATCACCCGGGACGCGTACACACCCAGCACGCGGGCGAGTTCGGCCGGCGGCAGCTGCCCGGCCTCACCCCAGTGCCGGGTGTCCAGCGCGTTCCACGACGGGATGCACAGCTGCACGCAGGCCCGCTCCGAACCCTGCGCGGGGCGGTAGATCCGCGCCCACGGGCCGAACCCGCGCTTGGTCAGCTTCCACTCCGCGCGGACCAGCTGCTTGATGACCTTGTGGCCCTCCGGCAGGCGCCCGGCGAGCCGCTCCTCCTCCGCGAGGGCGACGGGGAGGCCGTAGCGCTCCAACGCGGCCTCGGTGAGCACGAGCAGCGGGTCGGCGTCCTTGCCCGGCCCGGACAGCCTCGGCTGCCCGAGCCTCGCCTCCGTGAGCGTCCAGTCGACCAGGGCCGGGAGGGACTTGGCGGGCACGTCCAAAACCAGGCCGCCGGTGCAGTACGCCAGCACCTTGCCGTCCTCGACGTCGACGACCGCCAGCGGCCCGTTCTCGAAGCGCGCGTCGGCGCCGCCCACGGGGGCGCCGGCCGGGGCCGCCTTCTTCGCGCCCGGACGGCGCGACGTCGACGACGTCGGCCTGGCGGTGCGCGCCGGACGCGGCGCGGCCGTCGGAGCAGCGGCGACGGGGGCGGCGCTGGTCTGGGTGTTTTCGTGTGCGGTCGTGTCCGCTGCGTCGGATGCCGGGCCTGGGGACAGAGTCTGCGATTTCGCCGGGGCGGGCACGGCGGTGAACGCGGCCGGCACCGCCGGGACGGCCGGCTCCTTCGTCACTGCGGGGGCGGGGTAGAGCTCCGCGAGCTTGTCCAGCAGCCGGGCGTACGCCTCGCGCTCCGGCGGGCGGGGCTCGGTCTTGCCGGACTCCCAGCCGGACACCGTGGCCCGGCGCACCTTCAGTGCGGTGGCCACTTCGTCGATCGTCAGGCCGTGTGCGGCACGCAGCCGCTTGCGCTCCGCCGGTGGCGGCAGCGTGGCGCGGGACGCGAGCAGTGCGTCGACCGCGTCGAACAACTCGGACATGGAACACCTCCTGCCAACCAACACCCTACCCCATGAAACGTACGAACCGCGTACTTTTACCGTACGAATTACGTACGAAATACGTACGAGGGGTGTCGGGTCGGTTGTTCTGGCCGGATGGGTGGCCGGTTCTCACGAACGCGGACCGGCTCGAGACGCTGTTCACTACCGTCGTGACCATGGCGAAGGGGAAGACCGGTCCGGTCGACTGGACGATGCGGGTGGTGCTGTGGCTGTACGCGCTCGTGAGCATCCCGCTGTACCTGTGGTTCCTGCACCACAAGGGCGACCGCTGGGGCCAGCAGCTGCCCGCCGACGACGACCTGCGCTTCTGGCTGCCGATCGTCGTCCCACTCGCCGCGTTCAGCTTCACCACGATCTCCAGCACGTCCTGGTGGTGGAGCACCGAGACCCGTCCGTTCCTCTTGGGCCGCAAGCACTGGCGGTTCATGATGGTCTTCGTCGTCGCCCTGTCCCTGATGGCCGGCTTCTTCGACTCCGCGAGCCGGGACGTCGTCTTCGTGGTGCTCACCGTGATGGTGGCTTTGTCCACGAGAACGAGCAGCAGATGTTCACCACTTCGGGAGGCATCCGGCTCGTAGAGGATTAGAACAGGGGCGCTACACACCGTGGCAATCCACAGTCCCGGGCAGCGGATGAAAAAGACAGTGGCCGGTCCGCCACTGAGCTGCGAAGATGCCCTCTGTTTCTCTCGCGGAGGATGCTTGTTCGTTTTTGTGTGTGCTGGGTGTGGCGCCAGGCTGACCATCCCGCTGTCCCGGGTTGCGCTGCCGGTCCACGCCCATCAGAGGTACGGGAACGGGATTCAGCTCCCGGTGCTCATGGAGTCGGGCACGTTCGCCGTGGAACCGGAACCCTGGGGGGCGCCGTGGAGGAGGTGGGAGGAGATCGATCCAGACGAGGCGACGGCCCGCGGCATTCACGCACCGCTCTACGCCTTGTCCGACGGCGCTCCTGGCACGATTGTCGTCGCACCTGGGGATATCCGCGGCACCGTGCTCGTCCCCGAGGAAGGCAGCGGCTACTGCTGCGGCCTCGACTGGGGTGACGGCCCCAACCTGGCCTGTGAGGCGTGCGGCTTGCCCGTGGCGAGCAGGATCGACGACTGCTCACTCTGGCAAGCGGTCTGGCTCGCACCGGATGCCGTGCACCGCCTCCCCGTCGACGGCACCGATGCCGCAATGCTCTCCTGGGCAGAACTGTTGGAGGAGGGAAAAGGCACGCCCCCGATGGAGCCGATCACCAGATGGGGCTCGCTGGACGGGCTGGACCACTGGTGGTCATGGAGCCCGCAGTGGGAGGCGGCAGCCGGCCAGGCCCTGGCCCACCTGCTGGCTGCTTCGGACGGCCGACCGGTGACTGTGCCACAGGGCCAGATCGCCGAAGTGTTCCAACGCGCCCTCGACGCTCTGCTGCCCGCGGGCCGGCCGGCCCGGCGCGCCGTCCTGGCCGGACCGGGATTGCCCGTCCCTGACACGGGCGCCGACATAATCCTCGTGCCGACCCATCCGCAGTCGGGGGAACCCTGGAGCCCGGCCGACGCGGACACCGCGGCATACGCGGTGCCGCTGCCGTTCGGGGTGTGGATGTGGATGGCCTTCCCCGAGCCACACCCACACCTCCCCACGCCGGGAGCCATGCCCGACGGCGTACTCCGCGACGACCCGCCCGCGCCGCGTCCCTATTACCTGTTCCGGGCCGACCCGGGAACCTTCCAGCACACGCTGGTCCGATTGCCGGCCGTCCGCAGCCCGTGGCTGCGCGAGATCCTCGAGAACCTCACGCACCACACGCGCGCTGGCCTCTTCTAGCCGACAGGCAAGAGACTGTCGGCGTCGGCTGAATCGTGGTTCTGGATCACTTTCCGTGCTGGGGCCACGGAGGGTCACCACAACCGCGATCATGAACGGCCGTGGGTGATGTCCTCCTCCAGGACCTGTGGTTCCACCAGGTCGAAGGTGTTGTGATCGAAAGCGTCGTGCCCGACGGCGAGTTGGTGGTCGTTCGGGCCCGCGCATCAGCGGAGCGGGCGGTGTGTCCCACCTGTGGGACGGCATCGGCCCGGGTGCACAGCCGGTACGTACGTCGGCTCGCGGACAGCGCGGTGGGCGGTCGACCGGTGGTCGTCGAGTTACAGGTCCGGCGGTTCCGTTGCCGCGAACGGTCCTGTTCACAGGCGACGTTCGCCGAACAGGTGGACGGGCTGACCTTCCGGCACGGGAGGCGAAGCACCGGGCTGCAGACGGTGCTGCAACAGGTAGCGGGGCGCTGTCACGTTGTTGAGTGCGTGAGTGCCTGACGGAGTGTCGGGTGTGGTGGGGCCGGGTTCCGGCTCCGTGCTCAGGCCGCGGCAGACAGGCCGGCGATGCCGGTGATCTGGTCCCAGACTGCGAAGCGGGTGGTCATCTTGGCGCGGTATTCGGTGGCGGTCATCAGATGCCGCCGGGGGCGGAAGTGCGGTGAGATCCCGCTGAACGCGGCCAGGAACTGCTGGGCTCCTCCGACGGAGCGGAAGCCTTTCATGGCGCGTTCGCGTTGCCGGGTGGGCTGGTGGCTGTTCTCCGCCCGGTGGTTCAGGCCCTGGTGGGAACGGTGCTCGACGGAGGGCATGACCTCGCGGTGGGCGACGCCGTAGGAGCGGAGCTTGTCCGTGACGACCACTCTGGGCACCGCGCGCGTCTTCTTCAACAGGCGGCGGAAGAAGCGCCTGGCCGCAGCGGTGTCCCGGCGGTTCTGCACGAGGATGTCCAGCACCATCCCGTCCTGGTCGACGGCCCGCCACAGGTACTTCTGCTCTCCGTTGATCTTGATGAAGACCTCGTCCAGGTGCCATTTATCGCCCGACCTCGCATACCGGCGGCGCAGGCCGTTGGCGTAGGCCTGCCCGAACTTGGCGCACCAGCGGCGGACCGTCTCGTGGGAGACGACGACACCGCGCTGGAGCATCAGCTCCTCGACCTCGCGGAAGCTGAGCGGGAAGCGGAAGTACAGCCACACACAGTGGGCAATAACCTCGACCGGGTACCGGTGCCCCTTGTACGACGGCGGCGCGCTGTCCACGGACGACCCCTCCCAGCATGACCAACCAGAAGATCATTCCACCCGGTTGGTCAACGTGACAGTGTCCTCCGGACGGTTCGGACGGTGCCCTGAGGTGGTGGACCCATCGCAAAAACTACCTGAAGATTGTTGAAAGGTGAACTTTCTGTTGCGTGGGCTATTTCACCGCTGTCGCCTCGCCCGGAGGGAAATAATCCGGCCTTCCGCGGCCTTCGCGCGGCCAAGTTCAGCCGTATCGACGGGCAGGGGGGAACCGCCGCCGGCCGAGACGGAACGGCAGCCCACCCCGGCGGCCGCCCGGACCCGGCCCGTCGTCGGCCGCTTCCCGCGCACGCGGGGATGGCCCCGGCCCCAGGGGGAACTTCCCGACTTTCGGCGCCGTCGCGCGCGTCCCCAGCCGGGGCGGTGAGGGGAGTCGGGGAGGTCGCCTTGCCGGGCGGGGCCGGTGCGGGCGGCCGGGGCGAGCAGGCCGTCGACCGGGATCGGCCGGCCGTGCACGGGATCCGGGCCGTGCCGGGCGGATCCACCCCGTCTCGCGGCGGCGGATGGTCCTGCGGCGGGCTCCCACACGGGCCGGCGGCCTCCCGCTGGGTCAATATCGGCGATTTCTCGGCGAAGCGTGTGAGGGGTCAATCAGTCGAAGCAGCACCGGGATTGGGGCCGGGAGGGTGATGTGTTCCGGCTCGTTGCGAGCCCCCTGGTGGATCAGCCTCTCGCGGAGATGCTTTAGTGTTCAACCATTGGCGGGCGGCGTGGCCGAGACGACCACTCCTGTGACGCGCCGAGGAGCAAGCCGAAGCCCACGGCCGAACAGGCCGCAGCCGGCACGGCTCCGCACCGCCGCACAGCACGAAGGAGTTTTCGCATGTCAACACGGAGCCCGAAGTCGCGGACGCTGAGGTCCGCCGTCGTGAGCGTGCCGCTGGCTGCGGCCGTCGTCGCCGCGGCGTTCGCAGGGACCACCGGGACCGCCTCCGCGGCTGACCCGAAGCAGTCCGCGAACTGGACTTCCGCGGGTCATGACTCCCACAACACCCGCAACGCCGCGTCCGAGAAAATCCTGAACGCGGACAACGTCAAGAACCTGAAGGCGCGTTGGACCTTCACGGCCGGCGGTGACATCTCCGCCACGCCGACCGTGGTGGACGGCATCGCGTACGTGCCGGACTGGAGCGGCAAGCTCCACGTCGTGGACACCAAGACGGGCAAGGCCCTCTGGTCCAAGCCGGTGAGCACGTACAGCGGGATCGAGGGTGACGTCTCCCGGACCAGCCCCGCCTATGCGGACGGCAAGCTGGTCTTCGGCGAGGGCGTTCCGGCCATGAAGACCACCGAGGGCGCCTACCTCCTGAGCGCCGACGCCAAGACCGGCGCCCCGCTGTGGAAGACGCAGATCGACGACCACCCGGCGGCGGTGGTCACCGGCTCGCCGGTGATCGCCGACGGCGTGGCGTACGTGGGCGTGTCGTCCAAGTCCGAGGGGATGCCCGGCGAACCGACGTTCCGCGGCAGCGTCGTCGCGGTGAGCGTGGACACCGGTGAGATCCTGTGGAAGACCCACACGGTGCCGCAGGGCTACACCGGTGGCGCGGTGTGGGGCAGCCACCCCGCCGTGGACCTCGAGCGCGGCCTGGTGTACGTGGCCACCGGCAACAACTACTCGGTGCCGGAAGGCGTCTGCGCGACCCCGGACGCGACCGGGTGCACCCCCGCCTCCCCCGACAACCACCAGGACTCGATCGTCGCGTTCGACCTGAAGGACGGCAAGGTCGCCTGGGCCCGCCACACCCTCGAGGCCGACCAGTGGACGATCGAGAAGCCGAACGGCCCGGACTACGACTTCGGGTCGGGCCCGAACCTCTACACGACCACGGTGGACGGCAAGCGCACCGACCTGCTCGGGGTGGGCCAGAAGAGCGGCGTCTACTGGGCGCTCGACCCGGCCACGGGCAAGGTCGTCTGGCAGACGCAGGCCGGCCCCGGCGGCCTCGGCGGCGGCATCCAGTGGGGCTCCGCGACCGACGGCAAGCGCGTCTACGTCGCGGTCACCAACTACGACAACGTCCCCACCACCATCACCTCGGCGACGGGTGAGAAGTCGACCACCACGGGAGGCTTCTGGGCCGCGCTCGACGCCGCCACCGGCAAGCTCCTGTGGCAGACCGCCGACCCGCAGGGCCACAAGGCCCACGGCTTCGTGACCAGCGCCAACGGAGTCGTCTACGGCGGCTCCATGGCTCCCAAGGGCAACAACATGTACGCTCTCGACGCCAAGACCGGCAAGGTGAAGTGGGACTTCGCCAGCGGTGGTTCGGTCGTCGGCGGTGCCGCGGTGGTCAACGGCTCGGTCTACTGGGGCTCCGGCTACACCTCGGCGATGTGGCCGGACAAGGGCACGAACAACAAGCTGTACGCCTTCTCCGTCGGCAAGGGCAGCAAGAACTAGGGCCTGTTCGGGGTCGTGATCTCGGTTCCGATGCCCGCATCCGGCGAGGGCGGCCGAGCTGGTAGAACAC
>NZ_JAESIF010000142.1:0-6802 GCF_016757295.1 Streptomyces sp. M2CJ-2
CCAGCTCGAACACGGCCGCACCACCTGAACGAAGATCACGAAACGTCACGAATGGTTACCGAGAAGGATTCACTGACACGAGGCCGAGATATCGCAGCTACCGCCTGATCGTGCTTGGCGCGGTGCCGGTCGGGGCGCTCCTCGGCGGCGGACTGGGGCGCTGGCTGGGCCCGGAGACCACCTTCGTCGTCTGCGGCGTCGGACTGGCGGCGGCGATCGTCTTCGCCTCCCGGGTCACGACCCGTGCCCTGCGCGAGGCGGAGGAGACCGCCCGGATCGGGTTTTCCGAACCAGTCGCCTGAACCGGACGCCCGAACCGGCCTTCCGAACCGGTCTCTTGAACAAGGCCGTACCCCTTCCAGAAAGAGCACGTCCTGATGAGCCTGACCCTGTCGCACACGACGGTCGACGCACGCGACCCCTACGCGCTGGCGCGCTGGTGTTGCGAAATGGCCGAGTTCACCCCGTCCGCAGCAGCCGCTGCCCCTCATCGACATCGATCTCCCGAACCCGCACCCGCCCGGCCACCGATCAGCAGCCCGGCTGCCCGGTCCGGCCACCGGCACGACGCCGCAGCCACGCCGCCTCCGCAGGCGTGAGGTACGGGTCGGCCAGCTTGGCTTCGGCCACTTCCCGGATACGTCCCGCAGGATCGGTCCAGCAGCCCTTGCGTACGCTGTTCACCAGCAGACCCCGCCCCAGGCGGGCGGCCAGTCCGGGGATCTCCGCGCAGCCGATGGTCACCATGGTCATCGCCACATCCGCAGCGGGATCACCAGCGCCCGCGTTGCGCCAGTCGATCACCACGGGGCCCCGCCGGGTCAGAAGCACGTTGCCCAAATGCAGGTCCAGGTGCAGCACCCGGTCGTCGCCTGCCGTCGCGAATCGCCGGGGCAGCCACGTCGGCGCCGGTAGCGCATGCAACCGGTCGTGCAGGCCGCCCAGCGTCCGGCCGAGGGATCCGACCCGCCACGGGCGCCGGGCCAGCACCTCCAGCATCGTCGGCCCGGTCAGCCGCTCCAGGACCATGTCGGTATCGGTGATCTCGTACACCTTCGGCACGGGATACCCACAGGCCGCCAGATGTGTCATCAGCCGCGCTTCCAGCTCCGTTGGTCCCCCCTGCCGGTAACGCCGCAGCACTCTGGACTCGTCCAGGGCATACACGTCAGCGTCCCGCCCCTGCCCGATCAACTGCATGCAGGGCAGTCTGTCCTGACGGTGTACCAGCCGCCAACAGGGCGAACGTTGCTTGATGCGGCATTAGCTTCGAAGACCCACCATCTCTCAACGGCACGGGAGTCTCGTGCGTTGCGGACCCCCGCCGGTCCACCGGCTGACCTGCTCCGGCCGCCGGTGCGTGTCGCGGGGTCGTGAAGCACGCCGCCGCCGGGCGGCGCGGTGCGGCCCGCTCAGGCCGGCGGGACGTCCGGGCCGGCCCCGCCGGTGAGTAGGACCCCGGCTCCCCGGCCCCGGCCGCCGGGCCAGGACGGTCGGGGCGGACGGTCGTCTCCGAGCAGCACGGTCGGCAGGGGGCCGTCGAGAGTGGCGTCGTCCAAGACGGCGCCCATGCGGTCGCCGATCACCCGGACCGCCGCCACCAGTCCGGGCTCGCTGCCCCCGGCTGCTTCCCGTCGTTCCTGTAGGGCATCCCACCAGGGATGCGGCGGGAGCCGCCGAGTGCCCGGCTCATCCGGTTCGAAGGCTTCGGTGCACCGGCCGTCGCGCCAGTACCCGAAGGTGTCCATGCTGATATTACTGTCGACGGTGAATGTCTCCGTGTCACAGGAGAGCCTCGACAGGAGGCCGGGCAGGCCGCCCAGGACTCCCCATTCCTCGTAGCAGAACGACCAGTCGCCCAGCGAACCGACCCGCAGCACCGACTTCGGGGTCCCAGCCCGGTAAGCATCGAAGCCCAGGCGGGCTGCCTCCAGCTTCGGCATTATCCGGGCGTCTC
The DNA here is from genome assembly GCF_016757295.1 of Streptomyces sp. M2CJ-2. NCBI lineage: Bacteria > Bacillati > Actinomycetota > Actinomycetes > Kitasatosporales > Streptomycetaceae > Streptomyces > Streptomyces sp. M2CJ-2. The sequence continues at coordinate 1,958 of NZ_JAESIF010000142.1, forward strand.
CCGGGAGGGCGCCGTAGCGGAGGAGTACGTCGTCCGGTGTGATGCCACGGGTGAACGTGGTGCACCACGATGCTGCACGGGCTCAGTCGAGGGAAGGCCCTGTCGGCAACTCGCTCATCTTTGCTCACCTCCACAGGGAACGATGATGGCCATCCGGAAGGCGTTGCCCCTGAATGCGTCAGGACCAGAAATGATCACTTAGGGGCCGCGCAGATAGGCGGCTACTGGGGCCGGTGGGCAGATGGGACAGGCACAGGTTCCGTTGGGATCGAACCGCCCAGCCTACCGAAGAGCTGACCTTCGTCACACTGCTGAGGCTGCTGCTGCTTGCAGGGCGGCCGCCGCACCGTGCGAGATTGGGTCACCGTGCCCGAAGACCGCCGTGTCGACCTCCAGCTTGGCAAGCCGGTGGAGCGACTCGACGGCCCGGGTGCGGTCGGTGTTGAAGACACCCAGCATGGTCTGGCCGACGTTGGCGACCGCGTCGCCGGTGAACAGCGCCCTTAGCCCGGGCAGGTGGAGCGCGATCGACCCGTCCGTGTGCCCGGGCACCGCGACCACCACCGCCCCGCCGCCGAATTCCAGCACATCGCCGTCCTCCACCTCCCGGTCCACCCGGCACAGCGGGGCCGGGGGTAGTGGCGGAAGGGCCGCCCGGATCGGCACCTCGAACTCCTCCAGTACCGGTGGCGCCCCGGCCGCCTCGCCCCGGATCACCGGCGCCTCCAGCCGGTGAGCCACCACCTCCGCGCCGTGCCGGGCGGCCAGTTCGGCGGCCGAGCCCGTATGGTCCTCGTGCCAGTGCGTCAGCACAATCCGCCGCAGCTCGCCTTCCAGTACTTCCTCGATCTTCGCTGGGCAGTCCGCCGTCCCGGTGTCGATCAGGGTCAGCTCGTCGTCGTCCCGCCACAAATAGGCCGCCCCCACCGGGAAGCGGAGCATGCGCAGCCTCGGCAGTACCTCGATCACATCCATGCCCCCAGCCTGCACGGCCGCCAGGGCGGCCATGTCTTCGTTCGCTGACGGCTCACCAGGTGTGCGAGATACGATCAAGCCCGCCAACGCGCGTCCCCTGCACGGCCGAGGTGGAACGCCCCGCGAGGCCAGGACCTCCCGCAATGCGTCGATCGCAGTGGTCCAGTCTCTGGCCGCACAAGACCCCGCGCACGGGGGCTGGTCATGGGCGGCGGTTCGGGCGTTCGTCCCAGCGGTGAGTGGTCCATGCCCGCCGGATCAGGCTGCGCACGGTGATGATCGTGTCGGCGAGTTCGAAGAAGGCGTCGACGACGGTGGCGCGCCGCTCGTAGCAGCGGGCGAGCCGGTGGAAGGCGTTCTGCCAGGCGTGGGTGCGCTCCACGTGCCAGCGCTGACTGGCCTGGATGGGCGCCTGCTCGCCTTTGTGCGCGATGCGGCCGCGCAGGCCGCGTTCGTGGAGCAGAGTGCGGGTCTTGTCCGAGTCGTAGCCGGCGTCTTAGGTGCACGGTGACGTCGCTGGGCAACGGGCCGAGGTCGTCCAGGCGGTCCAGGGTCGGGGCGAGCAGCGGGGAGTCGTGGCGGTTGGCGCCGGCCAGGACGCGGCCCAGTGGAATGCCGTATCCGTCGGTCATGCCCGAGCGTTTCAGGCCCTGTTTGCCGCGGTTGACCGGGGAGCGACCGGCCACCTCGCCGCCTCCGGGCGCCTTGGTGATGGAGCAGTCGACGGCGATCCGGTCGAGGACGAGGCCGACGATCCGGTCGTAGGCCTCCAGCGCGATCTGCCTGAGCCGGGCGAGGACGCCCCGTCGTATCCATTCGTCGCGGCGGCTGCGGATCGTGGTGGCCGGGCAGGTCGTGTCGGCGATCGCCTCGTAAGAACAACCGAAGCACGGCAGTTGCAGCAGCTTGTCGAAGATGATCCGGTCGCTGATGCGCCGGCGGTGGCAGCCGAGCGGATGGTCCGGGTGGAACTCCGGCCGATCGGGCAGCAGGACCGCGAATGGCGCTGTCACATTGTTGGCTGCGTGGGTCTCTGATGGTGCGTCGGGGTGTGGTGGGGCCGGGGTTTCGGGCTGCTGCTCAGGCTTCGGCGGGCTGGCCGGCGGCGCCGGTGACCTGGTCCCAGACAGCGAAGCGGGTGGTCATCTCGAGGCGGTATTCGGTAGCGGTCATCAGGTGGCGGCGGGGCCGGAAGTGGGGCGAGATGCCGCTGAACGCGGACAGGAACCGCTGGGCTCCGCCGACGCTGCGGAAGCCCTTCATGGCCCGTTCGCGCTGCCGGGTGGGCTGGTGGCTGTTCTCGGCCCGGTTGTTGAGGTACTTCGACTGCCGGTGCTCGACGGAGGGCATGACCTCGCGGTGGGCGGCGCCGTAGGAGCGGAGCTTGTCCGTGACGACCACCCGGGGGACCGTATGCTTCTTCTTCATCAGGCGGCGAAAGAAGCGCCGGGCGGCGGCCTTGTCCCGACGGTTCTGCATGAGGATGTCGAGAACGTTGCCGTCCTGGTCGACGGCCCGCCACAGGTACTTCCGCTCCCCGTTGATCTTGACGAACACCTCGTCCAAATGCCGCTTATCCCCGGGCCGCGGCTGGCGGCGGCGCAGTCCGTTGGCGTAGGCCTGGCCGAACTTCAGACACCAGCGGCGCACCGTCTCGTAGGAGACGATCACACCGCGCTCGAGTATCAGCTCCTCGACCTCCCGGAAGCTGAGCGGGAAGCGGAAGTACAGCCGCACGCAGTGGGAGATCACCTCGACCGGATACCGGTGCCCCTTGTACGAGGGCGCACTGTCCACCGAGGACTCCTCCCAGCCTGATCAACCCGAAGATCATCCCACCCGGTCAACCAACGTGACAGCGCCGTTGCTGGGCCTGGTCCGCGAGCTCACCGCCAATTACGCCGGCCAGCACCCGTACGCCTGCCAGATGCTGCTGCGCGCGATCCTCGACCACGTTCCACCGGCCTTCGGACAGAGCACGTTCCAGGGCGTGGTTGCCAATGTGTCCTGGGGGAGGACCGACAAGGCGTACGTCAAGAAGCTCGCCGGCTTCCGCAACGGCGCTGATGACGTCCTACACCGGCAGATCAGCACTCATCCGAGTCGCATCGACATGCACGACCTCCCACCGCGCACGTATGTCAACGCGCTCCTCCAAGGCGTGCTCGTTCACCTTGCTGCCGTCCCGCAGCCACAAGGCTCGTGAGCGCCCACAACCAATTCCGGGGAACAGACACCTTCATAGAGTCGGCCGAAGCCGGGCGTAGATACTGACCGGCATGACAGAACGCTCCGATCCGCACGTGCTCTGCTGCAGACATCCGACACTCAGGCCATGGCGCCTTCTGGACCCGCACGGCTTCGGGCTCTTCTGAGCGACCACGAACTCGACACCGGGCCCGCGGCTACGTATGACGGCCGGTGCTGGTGGGCAACAGGTGTGCGTCGGGGGCGGTCAGGGGCACCGGTTCGAGGCGCATCCGCCCCTGAGTGAGATAGCGGGTGAGTTCGGGCGGCCGGTAGGACGCGTCCCTGTCGTGGCGGTCCTTGGCGGTCGCCGAGAGGTATTCGCACCCGTCGAGACGACCCTGGTCATCTGCGGCCTGTCCGATGGGCCGGTGCCACGGTCGGGCCAGCCGGTACGGGCCCCTGCGTGAGTTGTGCACTGTGCCCATGGGATCGGGCCGCACCCCGAAATCGATGCCCCGGTCCGGGGTGATGTCGCGTGGACCTGCCTCGCTGAGGGCTTCCGTGTCGAACTCCAGCCCGTATCTGCGGGCCTGGGCAACCATCCACAGCAGGGTGATGTCGGACAGCGCCGTCTCCTTGTAGCCGCCGCCGACGTCGCTGTGCGATCCGGTGAACCATACCTGCTTCAGTTCCTGGCCGTGCTCGGCCGCACCGGGCTGCTGGTGCCACAGCGTCGGCCGGAACGGTGTTCGCTGCTCGTCGATGGACAGCGCATGGAAGGCTCCCTTCACCCAGCTGCTCAACTGGGTGTCATGGAACCCCCACCGACGGTTGACCAGATCGATCGGTTTGAGCCACCAGGCACCATTGTTCGGCGTGCCACCGGCACCTGGAAGCGGGATACCGAGGGCGCCGACCGTGTCCCACACACCGATGAACTGGATCTCCGTCTCATAAGCGTACGCCCGGCGGAACAGCGTCGAGGCCGTACCGGTCGGCTTCTCGAGCCGGTCGCGGTACAGGGCCCACGCGTCCTTGACCCGGTCTGCGTTCTCCCGGCGCAGGATGCCGCTGTTGCGTACCAGGCCGGCCAGGCTGCGGGCGGTGAAGGCGCCCCGGCTGAAGCCGAACAGGAACAGCTCGTCACCGGGTTCGTAGTCGCAGACAAGGAACCGGTAGGCATCCATGACGTTCCCGGACAGCCCCATGCCGAACGCGCCGCCGCGCAAGCGCTCCCATCGGCGTGTGCCGACGCCGCTGCGGTAGTACACACGCTGCTCCATCCCGGCGGCTCGCGGCCGGACCGCCAGGGCGACCTTGGTGACGTTCGTCTTGCTGGGCTGGTCGGCGAGGTTCCACGTGCCGTCACAGCAGACGATCAGGCGTTTGGCCATGACCTCCTCCTCCAGGGAGAGATTCCAGCCCGCACATCATCGATGTCATCGCCCGCCCCGCCGGTCTCGCGGCGCCTCACCTTCGCGCGCCGAGGCCTATCGGCCGACAGGACTGATTCGATGATCGCACCGCTCCGCCGGCCTCGCCATTCGCCGCAGCCGAGCAGCGCCGACCCCCTGGCCCCAGCGGCCTGTTTGAGGGGACAGCAGCCACTGAATCCTTCTCGGTAACCATTCGTGACGTTTCGTGATCTTCGTTCAGGTGGTGCGGCCGTGTTCGAGCTGG
>NZ_JAESIF010000143.1:0-6519 GCF_016757295.1 Streptomyces sp. M2CJ-2
ACCCCTGCGGCCTTCGTATGAGTGTGGTTCGGTGACAGAACGCATGCTCATGCGGAGGCCGTCCGCCTGTCCGGCGAATGCCCAGGTGAGTGACGGTGTCCTACCCGGTGTTCGAGCCCGGACCATAAAGAACAAGCTGAGTGGCTGTTGTCGTACCGATCTTGGGGTTTGTCGATCGAACGGGAGTCTCGATTGGGTGGTCGCGCCCTGCTCGGCGCATACAAGCAGGGCCTCCTGAACAGCTCGTTGGTGTCTAATCACCGAGCAGCAGGAGGCCCCGGTGCCGCAGTCTTCCGTGCCGATGCCCGGGCAGTCCAACGCGGTCACCCGGGAGTGTGACTGTCTGGCCCACCAGTTCGGGAACGCCGCCGACCATCCGATGCGTGAGCGCCGGTACCCGACCGATATGACGGACGAGGAATGGGCCGTCGTCCGCCCGTTGCTGCCGACGCCGGGCTGGCTGCGCGGCCGCGGCGGACAACCGGAGGCGTATTGCCACCGGCAGATACTGGACGCGGTCCGGTATCTCGTGGACAACGGGATCAAGTGGCGGGCGGTGCCTGCCGACTTCCCGCCGTGGGACCGGGTGTACGCGTTCTTCCGCCGCTGGCGCGATCATGCGCTGGTCCAGGAGTTCCACGACCGGCTGCGCGCGCAGGTCCGGACGAGGCTGGGCCGGGACGCGGAGCCGACGGCCGGGGTGATCGATTCGCAGTCCGTCAAGGCGGACGCCGTGGTCGGTGCCGACAGCCGCGGCTTCGACGGCGGCAAACTGGTCAACGGGCGTAAGCGGCACGTCGTGGTCGACACCCTCGGCCTGCTGCTGGGCGTGATGGTCACCGCCGCGGATATCGGCGACCGCGCCGCCGCCCAGGTGCTGCTGGCGCGGGTGGCCGCCGCGCACCACCGGCTGGAGCTGGTGTGGGCCGACGGCGGCTACACCGGCAGCCTCATCGAGCACTGCCTGGCCGCGTTCGCCCTGGTGCTGGCGATCGTCAAGCGCAGCGACGACCTGCGCGGCTTCGTGGTGCTGCCCAAACGGTGGATCGTCGAGCGGTGTTTCGCTCACCTGATGCGCAGCCGCCGCCTGGTCCGCGACGTCGAGCGATCCACCAGCAGCGCCGAGGCGATGGTCTACTGGTCGATGACCATGGTCATGACCCGCCGCCTGGCCCGGCCACACCGCGGGCGAGCGTGAACCGGCCCGGCTGCTGCTCGGCCAGCCAGCCGCGGGCGACCAGGCGTTTCGCCTTCGACCGCAGTGCCTCCACCCGCGCCGGCACCACGTCCATGCCGAAGGCGGCCGCCATCTCCTGGCAGGTCAGCGGGCCCTGCCCGAGCCGGGCCCGGTCCGCCAGGACCCGCAGGATGCGCTGGTAGTCCACCGACAGCACCGACCAGGCCAGCCCCTCGTGCCACACCGGCACCTGCGACTTCGCCTTCGCCGCCTCCGGCGGCGTCCTTCCGGTCTGCTCCCCGGCGGCCGACGCGGTCCGGTCGGCCGCCGCGGGGTCCTGCCCGGTCTCATCCGCCGGGGCCAGCACCTCGCCGACCCGCGAGCGGGCGATGGCCCACTCCTGCCATTCCCGTTCGGCCACGGCCAGCGCGGCCTGGATACGGTCGGCCTCCTCCCGCAGTTCGTCCACGCGACGGCGAGCATCCAGCTCACGCTGTTCCAACAGCCCAACCACCGAAGGCATCCACGACCTCCCTGGCAGCGACAGCACGACAGGCCACTACTCCCACGAGGCCGCCGACATTACGCTCGACCAGCGGAAACGCAGTCCTCAAGTCCGGAAAGACAACAGCGTCTGACCGTCCTCGGCTCCGCTGCAGGCTTGCGGCCCGTGCGGACCTTCCTTCGACGTCCTCCTCGACGACGACGGCTCGGGCGAGCTCAACGCACACAGGCCCCGACCTGTTCCTGGAGGGCGACCGTCTCATCGATGACGAGGGCAAACTCATCGCCCCGCGCTACACCCGCCGCCCCTACAACCTGGCTAAGGGTGTACCGGTCACGGGAGCCGAGGCAGACCTGCCATGGCTAGTGCACGCCCAGCTGCCGGACGGGCGGCGCGGGCGAGCACAGGCCCCGCCTCTCAGGTCCTGGGAGACGAGTAACGCGTGGCCCCGCCTCGGCGGGCAGGCCGCAGCCAGCGTTCAGCCCACATGCCATGCGCGTCGGCTGTGTCCCGCGAGAATCGTGGGAAGACACGTCTTGTCAGTCTCCGCATTCGTCGGCTGTCCGGTCTACCGGCTGCCACACGGCAAAGACGTCCCCAGCCGCCCGGCCGGCGCAGTCAGACTTTTGCAAGGAGGCGGCCCACTGCTTCTGGCGGATCAGGCGAGCCGGGCGAGTTTGCGCAGGAGGGAGTGCGGTTTCAGGCCGCGCTGCACCGACAGCAGATAGGCGGCGGGATTCTCGGCCTTGAGGTCCTTGATCTGCTGCTGGTGGGCGCGGCGGACGTTCATGAAACCGAGTACCGCACCGGCCGCTGCACCCGCGGTGGCTGTCCCCGCGACAGGCTGATGGAGAAGGTTGCCAGCGGCCCCGCTGAGCACCGCCATCATGGCGGGCACTTCGAACTTCACGTTGGCCAGCCCGTACACCGTGCCGATGCCCTGTGCCTTCATCGCGTCGTGCAGGCCCTTCAGGGGAAGATCGAATCGCTTCTCGACCGCCAGTCTCACGTCACGGGCCTGTGCCTCCTCCAGCACTTGCCCGGCCAGTTCCTGGCGCAGTTCGTCCACGGTCTGCGTCACGGCGGCACTGAACGCGGCGAACTCCTCGCGGTGGTCCTTGCGCAGCCTGATGATCTTTTCGACCGGTACGTGGTCCAGCCGGGCGGGCACGGCCAGGCGGACTGCCAGCATCCCGACCGCGTCGGTCAAACCGTCCGACCGGGCCGCCGCAGCCGTGCCCTCGCCACCGAGCAGACTCTGGGCGACCCGTTCGGCATCCCACCCGTCCGACGCCAAGTGGGCATCGGGCTGGTCCGTCGTGGGCGTGTAGCGGCCGTGCCGGGCCAGCACCTCCACGAACGCACACTTGTAGATCCAGGCGAGCCGCGCGTCCAACGCCATCCAGCGTCCCCGGACCAGGGAGAGCCGGTTGTGGAATTCGGGTGCGTGCCGCGCATCGGCTGCCAGCCCGCAGTCCGTCAGAGCCTCGCGCAGTCTTGGGGTGAACTCCTCCCGGTAGCAGAACGCGACACCCTCGCGGACAGGCATGCGGCTACGGGTGTGCGTCGTTCTGCTCGCGGACAGGAGCGGAGGCGTCGGCTCGAAGCGTCGCTCCCCCCGGTGGTTCCAGACGCCGCGCTCGGAAGATATGTCGTACCCCGCCGCGCGCAGTGCCTGCGCGTGCTGGGTGAGGACCTCCAGGAACAGGGACTCCACCTGCTGGGCCGGCTGCGCCGGATCCACCGGCTGGACGAAGTCCAGCTCTTCACACAGGACCCGTGCGGTCCGTGAGTCCGACAGCCGGTAGCCCTCGGGGACAACGCGCGCCAGTTCCCGCCAGTAGAGCGCGGCGGTCTTCAGCCACCGCTCATCGCGGAAATGGATGAACGGGTAGTACAGACCCACCTGCGGCAGCATGACGACTCCTGACGGCGACCGCCCCCTCGGCAGTCCTGCCGGGACACCGTAGTGGATTCCGCCGCCGTAGGCCGGACCAGGCTGGCGAGGTGATCCGGTCGGCTGCCCGCCCGGCGGGGACGGCCACGAGATGGGGCAGGACTGCCGCGAACGGTGCGAAGAGTAACCACGGGCAAACGGGGCCGCAGGGCCCTGCGGCCCCGCGAGCACCGGCCCTGTCGTGCAGTTGATTGTTTTCGGCGCGACAGGGACGCGGCGTGTATCTGGGGAGTCTTGACGGGATACACACCAGGTGAGCAGTTTCCCGACCTGTGATCGGCACCGCGAGATCCCGTTCCGCCTGCAACCCGCCGAATGACGCGTTCCTTCCGGCCCACTCGGTCCTTGCGGGCATCGCCAGGCATGGTGGTACGCGGTCTCGATGTCGTCGAGCTGTCCGTCCAGGTCCAGAGACGTGCAGTCGGTCTCGTCAAGATCGACGCCGAGAATATTCGCTCGTTGAGCCACGAGATCACCGGGCACAGCCGTGAAACGCAGCTGGATCGGGGGCGGATTCCAAACGCCCCGCAGTTCCTCTTGCTTCCTGCCCTCCCGCTCCGCGTGCCGGGCCAGGGCCTCGACGGCTTCACGCAGCCGGGACTCCCCGGTGCCCGGACCGGGGCCACCCGCCGACAGGAACGCCTTGCTGATGAGGAGGATGCCGGTACTGGCGATGCCGGCACCGGCACGTGCGGAGCCGGTGTGCGTGGCGCGGCCGCTTTCTCCGCTCCACGAATGCGGCCCCCGAAAGGGTGTCTTCAAGAGTGCATCTCTTCAAAAGCCGTCAGTGGCAACGGTGTTCGCGTGCCTACGCCGCTCCTGGCATCGCCGGTGCCCGTGGCCTCACCCGCGCCGCGTGAGGCGACGCCGGTGCTCGACCTGCCGCGGCCGGTGGATACGGCACGGCCCGTACGCGTGGCCCGTTCCGCCGCTGCCGGGCTGCAAGAGGGCGAGGGCCAGCCCGGCGATTCCGGTGACACGGCCGATGACGCTTGCCACCTGTCCCGCAGTGTCCAGATCGAACAGGATCCAGGCGGCGATCGTCACGCCGACGAGCACGAGACAGCAGATGACGGCAGTGGTTCTCTTCCGCCCATGCCTGCCCCACATCCTGCACCGCACGCTGCTCGCAGAGCTGGGCAATGCAGAGATTCCCCGATGAAGTCCCGTACACGGCCGGGCGTACAGTATCGGCGGCTCGCTCCCGGGATGTGCGGGGCGGTGATCACAAGCCGAAGGTGGGGCATGGACAGCAGCGAGTACGACGAGCACGAGGCCATCGTCAGAGTCCCGAAGGGGGCGCGTCTCCTGCAGTCGAGCAAGACCGCAGGCGCTCGTCGCGGCATGACACGTGACCCCGACAACGAGCTGGGGCATGCCGAGATCTTCTTGAAGGAGGAGCACGAGCCGGAGCTGGTGGCGGCGTGCCCGCACGGTTGGCCCGACTCCGACCGGAACGCTTCGGAGGCTCGGGAGCAGGAGCGTCGAGAGAACGCGGAGTTCCTCGCCGAGGTCGTCTTCCAGATCGGTCTCAAAGTGGCAGAGAAAGCCGCGCCCCACGTCAGGAAGTGGTGGTCTGAACAAGCTCTTCCGGCAATGAAGACGAAGTGGAACGGCCAGGCGCTCCCGTCCGTGAAGACCAAGTGGGCCAGCGTGCGAAGCCGCGCCAGCGACCGCCGTGCAGACGCGGCGGGAGACCAGCAGAACGCCGTCACCGTTTCACGCGATCGGCGAAAGACCATGAGCGGCGCAGAGGCGCGACAGCGGTTCGCTGCGGCGGTGGCGGCCAGGATCTACAGCGATGGGCAGCTACGGCTGCTGCGCAACGCCAGGATCGTGGACGAGGGAGATAACGGCCCGATAGAGGTGGAGGCGACAGGCGACCTCACGCCCCAGCGCATTGGGGAGCAAATTGCGTTGATGCTTGAGACGGACCCTTCGCTGCTCAGCGGGGACATTCTGGCTGAACTCGAAAAGCTCGTTGCGAGCATCCGAGCCGACGGCACCCACGTCCCCCTGCAGAGAGCGGAAGGTGCACCGCCCGCGACAGGGGGCGCCTGAGGCGAGGACAACCGCAAGAGGCCGTGCCCCGGCCGGGAAGCCAGGCTGTCGGATCCGTGAAGATCTAACTACCCTCAGCGCAGTCCGCGGACTCAACGCGGCGCTGAGCAGGGGAAGCGCACCGTGTCAATCCCCTGTAACAGAGCTTGGTCATGGTCCTCGATCGAGGCTGGTGAGGTCATCAGACGCGCGGTGGCAGGCGGGGCAGCGTCGCAGGGAGCCGATCAGCGCGATCTGGAGCAGAAATACGATCTTGTAGAGGCTGAGGCCGTGCCCTCGTCTTTTGGGTTCAGGTGATGCTCCAGGCAGAAGAGGTGGGCTGCGGAGACCAGTGCCACGTGGTGGTGGAAACCTCGGTAGGTCCGGCCCTCGTAGTCTCCCAGGCCGAGGGCCTGTTCCATCTCGCGGTAGTCGGTCTCGATGCACCAGCGACTCGTGGCGTGCCTGACCAGCACCGCGAGCGGGGTGTCCGCCGGCAGGTCGGTGATCCAGGAACGAAAGACGTTCCCGCCGCGCTTGCGCTTCCACTGGACCAGCAGGGTGCGCCGGGGCAGGAGCCGGTCGGCGGTGGCTGCGACGTGCTCGCGCTCGATGATCCCGGCAATGTGCACGGGGATGGCGACGAACCAGCCGGACCGGGCGGGGTGATCAGCTGTCCGGGCGCGGTAGACGAACCTGCGGGCCCGGTAGCGGTGATCCGCGGCGACCTGGTCGACGGTGATGCTGGGGCGCCTGCGCGCCCAGTGTCGCGGTTCGTTCTTTCTGATCGGCATCCGGGGCGTTGAGCTGGGCTGATCAGTTGGTTGGTTGGGTTCGGCG
>NZ_JAESIF010000144.1:0-6493 GCF_016757295.1 Streptomyces sp. M2CJ-2
GGCGTCGACGTCCGCGCCGCGGGGCAGGCCCCGAGGGCGGGCGGCGCGTCCCGGCGCGGGGGCGTCGCGCCCGCACCGGGCGGACCGGAAGGCCCGGAGCGGGCACCGAGCGACCGCGCGATGGACGAACTGCGCGAGCTGCACGAGGACCGGCGGAGCGCGGGGAGCGCGCAGGGCGAGGTGAGCGTGCGCTGGTCCTACGAGGTCCTGGCCCCGATGCTCGCCGGGGTGATCCTGCTGACGGTCCTGCTGGCCGTCGCCTGAGTGTCGCCTGAGCCCGGGAGCGACGACCGGGGGGTCCGCGGAACCGCGGACCCCCCCGTTTTTTGGTTTTCGATCGTTTTTGATCGCTCAGATACCGGCCGCCGTCTTCAGGTCCTGCTTGAGCGCGGTCAGCAGGGCGGCCGCCCCGGCGCGGGCCGCGGGCAGCTCGGCCCGGTCGGTGACCGGGACGACGACCTCCAGGTAGCACTTCAGCTTCGGCTCCGTCCCGCTCGGGCGGACGACGACGCGGGCACCCTGGAGGGTGTAGCGCAGGCCGTCGGTGGGCGGGAGGGTGTCCGTGCCGCGGGTCAGGTCCTCGGCCCGGGTGACGGTCAGGCCGGCCAGTGCGGCCGGGGGGTTCTCGCGCAGGCGGCGCATGGCGTCCGCGATGAGCGACAGGTCCTCGACGCGGGCCGACATCTGGTCGGTCGCGTGCAGGCCGTGGGCCACGGCGAGGTCGTCGAGGAGGTCCAGGAGGGTGCGGCCCTCCGCCTTCAGCTCGGAGGCCAGCTCGGCGAGGAGCAGCGCGGCCGTGATGCCGTCCTTGTCGCGTACGCCCTCCGGGTCGACGCAGTAGCCCAGCGCCTCCTCGTAGCCGTAGCGCAGGCCCTCGACCCGGGCGATCCACTTGAAGCCGGTCAGGGTCTCCTCGTGCGGCAGCCCCGCCTGCTCGGCGATACGGGCGAGGAGGGTCGACGACACGATCGACTCGGCGAACGTGCCGGTCGCGCCGCGCCGGACCAGGTGGGCGGCGAGCAGGGCGCCGACCTCGTCGCCGCGCAGCATGCGCCAGTCCCCGTCGCCGGTGCCCTCCCCGCCGGCGTCCTTGACGGCCGCGGCGCAGCGGTCGGCGTCCGGATCGTTGGCGATGACCAGGTCGGGCTCGGCCTCGCGGGCCTTCGCGAAGGCCAGGTCCATCGCGCCGGGCTCCTCCGGATTGGGGAACGCGACGGTGGGGAAGTCCGGGTCGGGCTCGGCCTGCTCGGCGACCAGGACCGGCTCCGGGAAGCCGGCCCGGGCGAACGCGGCGAGCAGGACGTCCTTGCCGACGCCGTGCATCGCGGTGTACACCGTGCGGGCACTGCGGGGGGAGCCCTCGGCCAGGACCGCGTCCGTACGGGCGAGGTAGGCGTCCAGGACGGAGTCGTCGAGGGTCTGCCAGCCGGTGGTGGGGCGGGGCACGTCGTTCAGGGACCCGACGGCCGCGATCTCGGCGGCGATCTCCGCGTCGGCAGGGGGGACGATCTGGGACCCGTCACCGAGGTACACCTTGTAGCCGTTGTCGCGGGGCGGGTTGTGGCTGGCGGTGACCTCGACCCCGGCGACCGCGCCGAGGTGCCGGATGGCGAAGGCGAGCACCGGGGTGGGGAGGGGGCGGGGGAGGACGGCCGCCCGGAGACCGGCGCCGGTCATCACGGCGGCGGTGTCGCGGGCGAAGTCCGCCGACTTGTGCCGGGCGTCGTAGCCGATCACGACGAGGCCGGCTGTGTCGTCCCCGTGGGGGGTCCCCTGCTTCTTGAGGTACGCGGCGAGGCCGGCGGCGGCGCGGATGACGACGGCGCGGTTCATGCGCATCGGGCCGGCGCCCAGTTCACCGCGGAGACCGGCGGTGCCGAACTGGAGGGTGCCGCTGAAGCGGGCGGCGAGTTCGGCGACGGCGTCGGCGTCGTCCGTGGTGGTCCCGGTGGTCCCGGCGTTCCCGTCGAGCTTGTCGAGAAGGCCCGCGAGTTCCGCACGGGTCTCGGGGTCGGGGTCCTCGGCGAGCCAGGTGCGGGCCCGAGCGGTCAGGTCGTCGTGCACGTGTCGGTCAGCCTCTCGAGTGGTCGGTTGAGTCGTCCCGCCCGGGGGCCCCCGCCGCCGGGGGCCGCGGGCGGTTACAGGCGGCCCAGTACCCGGGTCAGGAGGGTGCCCATGCGGGAGGCGGAGTCCCGGCCCGCCTGGAGGACCTCCTCGTGGTTGAGCGGTTCACCGGTCATACCGGCGGCGAGGTTGGTGACCAGGGAGATGCCGAGCACCTCCGCGCCCGCCTCCCGCGCGGCGATGGCCTCGAGCACCGTCGACATGCCCACCAGGTCCGCCCCGATCACCCGTGCCATGCGGATCTCCGCCGGGGTCTCGTAGTGCGGGCCGGGGAACTGGGCGTAGACGCCCTCCTCCAGGGTGGCGTCGATCTCCTTGCAGAGGGCGCGCAGTCGGGGGGAGTAGAGGTCGGTGAGGTCGACGAAGTTGGCGCCGACGATGGGGGAGGTGGCCGTGAGGTTGATGTGGTCGCTGATCAGGACCGGCTGGCCGGGGCGCATGCCCTCGCGCAGGCCGCCGCAGCCGTTGGTCAGGACGATCGTCTTGGCGCCGGCGGCGACGGCGGTGCGCACGCCGTGGGCGACGGAGGCCACGCCGCGGCCCTCGTAGTAGTGGGTGCGGCCCAGGAAGACCAGGACCCGCTTGGTGCCGAGGCGGTACGAGCGGATCTTGCCTCCGTGCCCCTCGACCGCCGGCGGCGGGAAGCCGGGCAGCTCGGTGACCTGGAACTCGGCGTCGGGTGAGCCGAGGGCGTCCACGGCCGGCGCCCAGCCGGAGCCCATCACGAGGGCGACGTCGTGGGTCTCGGCGCCCGTGAGCTCGCGCAGGCGCGCGGCTGCGGCGTCGGCTGCGGCGTGGGGGTCGCCCTGGATGTCGTCCGGAAGAAGAGAAGCGTTCACGCGGATGAGGGTAGCCGGTCTTCGCCTACGCGCGTAGATGTCAAAGCTCACGGGCCCGCGATCGTTGTCTTGTCGTTTCCGAGGAGGCCTTGCCGGCTCAATTCCGACCAGGCCTTGCCGGCTCGGGCGGGCAGGTTTCGGCGGCCCGGCTCGGGCGTGGGGTCAGCAGGGGCGTTTACGCAGTTCCATCACGTAGTCGTGGGGAGCGCCCGCGGATTCCGCCGCGTCGGCGACCTCGCCGAGGTAGCGGGCCGAGGGGAGTCCGCCCTCGTAGGCGTTCAGGACGTAGGTCCAGGCGGGTTCCTCGCCGTCCAGGGTGTGGACGCGGACGCGGGTGCGCCGGTAGATGTCCAGGCCCGTGCCCTCCCAGTGGTCCAGGGACTCCTCGTCCATGGGGGCGATGTCGTACAGCGCGACGAAGACCTGGGCGAAGTGGTCCTCGACGATCGTCACGAGCGCGCCGCCCCCCGCGACCGGGTCGGTGGGCTCGGCCGGGCCGGTGGGCCCGCTCGGCCAGTGCACGCCCAGGTTCTCGCCCCCGAAGGTCAGCCGCCACCCGTTCAGCCAGCCGGTGGCGCGCAGCGGCGAATGCGGGGCGCGGCGGGACATCAGCCGCGCGTCGAGGTTGCCGGCGTACGCGGCGTAGAGCGACATATGGGAGAGCGTACGGCAGCCGCACCGCGGGCCACTCCGGTAACGGAGGGGCCACGGGGACGGCCCCCGGACGGTCGCACGGTGAAGTGTGCGGGACAATGGAGCATGTGACTCGGATCGTGATCATCGGTGGCGGACCCGGCGGATACGAAGCGGCGCTGGTCGCCGCGCAGCTCGGCGCGGAGGTGACCGTCGTCGACTCCGACGGTCTGGGCGGGGCGTCGGTGCTCACCGACTGCGTGCCCTCGAAGACCCTGATCGCCACGGCCGAGGTGATGACCACCTTCGACTCCTCCTACGAGGAACTCGGCATCATCGTGGCCGACGACACCCCGCACGTGGAGCAGGCCGCCCGGGTCGTGGGCGTGGACCTGGGGAAGGTGAACCGCCGGGTGAAGCGGCTGGCCCTGGCCCAGTCGCACGACATCGCCGCGTCCGTGACACGGGCCGGTGCGCGGGTGCTGCGCGGGCGGGGGCGGCTCGAGGGCATGCAGGCCCTGGACGGGTCGCGCAAGGTCGTGGTCCGGGCCGCCGACGGGTCCGAGGAGACGCTGACCGCCGACGCGGTGCTCATCGCCACCGGCGGTCACCCCCGCGAGCTGCCCGACGCGCGGCCCGACGGTGAGCGCATCCTCAACTGGACACAGGTGTACGACCTGAACGAGCTCCCCGAAGAGCTCATCGTGGTCGGTTCCGGTGTGACCGGTGCCGAGTTCGCCGGTGCCTACCAGGCGCTGGGGTCGAAGGTGACGCTCGTGTCGTCGCGCGACCGGGTGCTGCCGGGTGAGGACCCGGACGCCGCCGCGGTGCTGGAGGACGTCTTCCGCCGACGCGGCATGAACGTCATGGCGCGCTCGCGCGCGCAGTCCGCCAAGCGGGTCGGGGACCGGGTGGAG
Source organism: Streptomyces sp. M2CJ-2 (assembly GCF_016757295.1). Classification (NCBI taxonomy): domain Bacteria; kingdom Bacillati; phylum Actinomycetota; class Actinomycetes; order Kitasatosporales; family Streptomycetaceae; genus Streptomyces; species Streptomyces sp. M2CJ-2. Next base: position 4,514 of record NZ_JAESIF010000144.1, read on the forward strand.
GTGACCCTCGCCGACGGGCGGGTCATCACCGGGTCGCACTGCCTGATGGCCGTCGGCGCCATCCCGAACTCCGCGGGCATGGGGCTCGAGGAGGCCGGGGTCAGGCTGCGCGAGTCGGGGCACATCTGGACCGACAGGGTGTCCCGGACCACCGCTCCGGGCGTGTACGCGGCCGGCGACGTCACCGGCGTCTTCGCGCTGGCGTCGGTGGCCGCGATGCAGGGGCGGATCGCCATGTACCACTTCCTGGGTGACGCGGTGGCCCCGCTGAACCTGAAGACCGTCTCGTCGAACGTCTTCACCGACCCCGAGATCGCCACCGTCGGCTACAGCCAGGCCGAGGTCGACGCCGGGAAGATCGACGCGCGGGTCGTGAAGCTGCCGCTGCTGCGCAACCCCCGCGCGAAGATGCAGGGCATCCGCGACGGCTTCGTCAAGATCTTCTGCCGGCCGGGCACCGAGATAGTGGTGGGCGGCGTCGTCGTGGCGCCGCGTGCCTCGGAGCTCATCCACCCCATCTCGCTCGCGGTCGACAACAACCTGACGGTCGAGCAGATCGCGAACGCCTTCACCGTGTACCCCTCGCTGTCGGGGTCGATCGCCGAGGTGGCACGGCAGCTGCACACGCGCAAGATGGCGGGAGAGTCCTGACGGCCCGACAACCTGACGGCCCGACACTCCGACGTCCCGACGTCCCGACAGCTTGGCGGCTGGAGCCAACTCCCCGCCGGTCACGGGGAGTTGCCGGACGAGTGTTCGGTGTGGGTGAGGCGACTAGGACTTATACCACTTGACGGTCGGGGGTGCGAACAACTTCTGCTATTCAGCGCAAAGTGCTGAAAGCAGACGGTCGTCGGCGTTACTGTCAGTTTCGTGTTCGCTGCAGAACGTCGCCAATTGATCCTCGAAATGGTGCGAGCGAACGGGGCCGTGTCGCTCCGTGAGCTCGCCCGCGTCGTCCAGACCTCCGAAGTGACCGTACGGCGGGACGTGCGCGCGCTGGAGGCAGAAGGACTCCTCGACCGCCGGCACGGCGGTGCGGTACTGCCGGGCGGGTTCACCCGGGAGTCCGGCTTCCCGCAGAAGTCGCATCTCGCGACCGCCGAGAAGACCGCCATCGCCGACCTCGCCGCCGGCTTCGTGGAGGAGGGCGAGGCCATCGTGGTCGGTGCGGGCACCACCACGCAGGAGCTGGCCCGCCGGCTGGCCCGGGTGCCCGGTCTGACCGTCGTCACCAACTCCCTGCTCGTGGCGCAGGCGTTGGCGCACGCCAACCGGGTGGAGGTCGTGATGACCGGCGGTACGCTCCGCGGTTCGAACTACGCCCTCGTCGGCAGCGGAGCCGAGCAGTCCCTCCAGGGACTGCGGGTGTCCAGGGCGTTCCTCTCCGGGAGCGGGCTGACCGCCGAGCGGGGGCTGTCCACGTCCAACATGCTGTCGGCCTCCGTCGACCGGGCGCTGGTGCAGGCCGCCGCGGAGGTGGTGGTCCTCGCCGACCACAGCAAGCTCGGCATGGACACCATGTTCCAGACCGTGCCCACGGACGTCATCACCCGCCTGGTGACGGACGAGCCGCCCGCGCACGACGACCGTGCCGGCACCGAGTTGCAGGCGCTCGCCGACCAGGGCGTGCAGATCGCCGTGGCCGGGGCGTCGGGAGGTGCCGCGGGCTCGGGGGGTGACGCGGCCCCGGCACGTCAGCAGCGCCGGGACATGCCGCTGCCGGGGCCGCGTCGGCAGGGTTCGGGGCTGCGTCCGGCCGTGGCCCTGGGAGCGGCCGAACAGGCCCAGAGCGCGGAGCGGGCACGCGTCGCGGACCTGCGCAGGCGGTGATGACGCCGGGCGCCCGGCGGGGCCTTCGAGGCTCCGCCGGGCGCCCGGGTGTGTCGTGCGGGTCGGTCGGGACGTCAGTCCTTGATCTCGCAGATCACCGCGCCGGAGGTGACCGACGCGCCGACCTCGGCGCTCAGCCCCTTGACG
>NZ_JAESIF010000145.1:0-6327 GCF_016757295.1 Streptomyces sp. M2CJ-2
GAGCTACGAGAAGCGGCTGCCGTAGCACCACCCGGCCGGGGGCGCCGCACAGGGGACGGCGCCCCCGGATCTCGGTCTTTATGGTTCAAGAGCTGGCCGGCGCCCGCTGAACCCACGTCGGACGCTGGCCACCGCTGAATACCGCGCGGCCCGACCTCCGGCCGGGAGCATGACGCTCCGCTCCCGGTGCTGCGCCCGCTGCCAGCGTCATGCCCATTCCATGCCCAGTTCCCGGAGCGCGGCGCGCTGCTCCGCCGTGAGCTTGTCCCGCCTCGACTTGGTGTTGGAGACCCACACCCCGAGATTCACGGCCACCGGCTCCGCCTCGCCGTCGACCGCGATCGTCTCGCTGTGGCCCCTTGGCACCGGCCGCTGGCCTTCCCGTTCGACCCATTGCGTGAGGGCCGCGAGTCCGCGTTGGAATGCCTGCTGTGCCCTGCTCGGGCCCCTTCGCCGCACGCCCGGCTGCCGGGGCCATCACTGCGGAACCCGGACCGGGGCAGGGGCGTCACAGGGGCAGTACGGCCTTCACCCTCACCGCACAGCCGCCACCCGTCACCGTCAGTCCCCGGGGGGGACCCATGCGTACGGACGCCACACGTACTGTCACCTTGCTTGTCGCACTCGCCCTGTTCACCGTCGGAGCCGGTGCCGTCGCCGGCTGCGGCAGCGAGAAGGCCGACGGCCGCGGCGCGCAACCCCGCGACGCCGACCCGGAGCCGGAGGCCCGCGCCCGCCAGGTCGCCGACGCCTGGGACGGCTCCGAGGCCACCGAGGTGTGGCGCAAGGGCTACTACCCGATGGGAGAGGTGATCCAGCTGCCCGAGAATGCCTTCCGCAACGGGGCCGACAAGCGGGCCTACTCGGCCCGGAACTTCGTCCTGCGCGGCAAACTCCCCAGCACCGCGCAGAAGGACGGGCAGGTGAAGTGGGAGAGCGGGGGCTCACTCGTGCTGCCGCTGATGGGGGCGCGAGAGGCGTACGAGACCGTGGCCCGCAACAGCGCCGACGGACCGCACCTCACCGTGACCGGGGCGGAGCTGGGCGAGATGGCCCTGGCCACCAGCCGTGGCCCGGCGACCGTCCCGGCCTGGCTGTTCACCCTGGAGGGCTACGACACTCCGCTCAAGCGGGTCGCCCTCAGCCCGTCGCAACTCCCCGAGCCGCCGATCGGGCCAGCCCGGGAGGTGCCCACCGACGAGCTGGCGCCGCTCGACCGGCTGGTCGAGGCGGCCGGGGACGGCCAGTCCGTCACCGTGGCGGCCACCCATGGATCCTGCGACGACGGCCCCGCCGTGGACGTGCTGGAGACGGGCGGCAGCGTGGTGCTGTCCGCATCCGTCGTCGGGACGAAGGAGGGTCCCTGCGCCTCCGGCCTGCGCGTCAAGGAGGTGCAGGTGAAGCTGGACCGGCCGATCGGCGACCGTGTCCTTTTGGACGCGTTCACGGGCCGACCGGTGCCGTACGGGGATCAGGACGGGCCCTCGCCGAGCTGGAGCTGAGGCCCGCCTCTCATCGTGCCAGGGCCTGCTGCACCCCGTGGACGTCGTTCTCGTCCACCACCGCCGTCACCGCATCCGCCCGCCGGGCCGCCTCCTGTCACTGCCGCAGCAGCGTGGACTTCCCCACCCCACCCACACCCCGCACATGGAACAAAAACTCCGCCGGATCCTCCTCGGACTGCGGGTCCTTCGCCAGGTTCTCCGTGAACAGCGCCACCTGCGCCCGCCGGCCCACGAACCGCGCCTGCGCGCGCTGCCGGATCAGCGTCCCCCTGGACAGCCCCCGATTCCCCGACCCCGACATTCTCGCACCCCCGTCACTTCGCCTGCCTCGTCCCCGAGCCAGGCCGCACACCCGCCCGCAGTTTCTCGCATCAGGCGCAGGTCATCAGTGTCCGATCCGGGCCTGCCGTTTGTCAGCCAGGCGCAACAGAGGGCGGAACGAGGCGAGGCCGTTGGTACGTTCGGACGCACGGTGAGGCAGGAGCCCACCGTCGGCGGTGTCGGCCTACGACCAACCCCCGGTGAAGTCGATCACCTGGCCGGTGGTGAAAGCGGACCGGCCGGAGGCCAGGAACTCGATCAACTCGCCGATTTCCTCCGGCTCGCCGAGCCTGCCTGCGGGAACGGTTTCAGCGATGGCTTCTCTGCCGGCGGGGTCGTCGACGTATGTGGCTCGTGGGTAGTACATCTCGCTGTAGAGGTAGTTCGGAGCGACGACGTTCACTTGAATCCCGTAACGGGCCGTCTCCTTCGCCAGCGCCATGGCGAAGGCGGTTGCACCGGCGCGGATCGTCGTGGGTGTGGCAAAGCCGGGCTCTGGGCGTCGGGGGCGGGCAGAGGTCACGAAAACGAACGAACCGCTGCGACGTTCCTTCATTTCGGGCAGGAAGAGCTGGGCGAGGCGAAACGGGACGACGAGCACTGCCTCGAACGTCGCTCGCAGTTCGTCGGGGGATATGTCCTCGATCGCGGTACGACTGATCGGATGGACGTCGTTGGAGATGACGACGTCAACGGTGCCACCCAGTGCGTCGGCCTCCGCGTGAATCTCCTCGGGCTCGCTCGCGTCGAGGCAGACAACACCGGGATGAGCCTTGGCGTACCGCTCGCGGACCCCACGCGCCCTGAAGGACGGGTCATGACAAAGGACCTGGTAACCGTTGCGGAGCAGCACCGGCACGGTTCCGGGCCCCGCGTACTGGGTGACGTTCGTGATGAGTGCCCGGCGCATGTGAACCCCTCTTCTCTTCCTGCGAGTCAGGAGAAACTCACAGAATTCCCGATGATCGTTGTACGGCTGACGGATATGTGCAGCGAGACGGTCAGGCGGATGACTCGGTGGGTTTGGATGAAGCTCTGGCACGTGGACGGGGTTCACGATTTTTCGTGATGCGCGAATGGGAGGAGATCGCGGAGTGGCCGGCAGCCGTGCTGCGGCCGTCACTCCCGCCGAGATCTCGGCAGGGTCGCAGCACCCCCGTGCCCGTCGAGGTGCCGCCCCGGACGTCAGGCGGCCAGGGCTGGGGCCCCCAGAAGGCGCCGGAGCTGACGGGCCTGGGCGAGCAGTTTGCCGTCACGCGACCACAGCTCCGTCTCGTCCACGCACCAGCCGTCGTCGCAGCTCACATTGCGCTGCACGGCGAGCACCCAGTCGTCGACCGGCGCTGACCGCAGGTTTCCGTGGAAGTGCACGGTGAGCTCGACGGTTGGCACGGCCACCGGGGCGATCAGCCGGGGAAAGATGCCGGGAGCCAGGGCGTCGGCGAGTACCACCGCGACCGTCGGATCCACCGGGAGCGCGGTCCGCAGCCGCAGCCATGCTCGCATCTCGGCCAGGTCCGAGCCCGTCAACGGGAGGGCGCCACCAGCCGGGCGGATCTCCACCTGCCGCCCGAAGGGAACCAGGTCAGCGGGCAGCTGGAACACCTCGCAGTCCTCGGGCGGAGCGGCAACCGGGCCCTGTGTGTTCTGCAGGGACAACCCCGGCCTCGGGGCGGTCAGCGTGGTCACGCTGCTCACCACGACCTCCCCGTCCTGACGGACTTCGGTGGCCACGATCGTCGAGGAGGCGCTGACTCGCTCGGCCTTCGCCCGGACATCCAAGGGACCGTCACCGCAACGGCCGTGGAACCGTACGGAGACGGCGCGCGGCACCAGTGCGTCGGCCTGTTCGGAGACCACGTCGAGGGTGGCGTTCAGACCCACTGCGGCCAACAGTCCGCCATGTGGCCCTGCCCACGCCCACCAGTCCCGGGGGATTCGGGCGGCCCATCGGCCTGGACTCACACGGGACGCCTGGACCTGGGCGAGCAGGGAGATAGCACCGCTGTGCGTTTGCATGGGGATCAACCTAAAGCCAGTGAGTTGGAAAAGGCAACCCTTCTGGCTGCGTGCGGAGCCGGCGGATACAACTCCTGTACCGCGCCCACCCGGTGCGCCGACGGGGCAGGCCTGCCGCGGAAGCGGTGAGCTCAGTCGGCCACGGGGCCGGCGGTCGTCCACCCGTGGGCCGTGACGTGTGGCGTGAGATTCTTCCGACTTGCGTCCTTTCCGCAGGCCCCACAGATGACGACAGGCTCCAAGGCGGCCCCGCACGAGTGTTCCATGACCATCGGGGGGCGGTCGGCGAGATGCCGGTCGCCCCAGCTCCTGAGGATGTGCAGCACCGGCTCAAGTTCCCAACCAGCTGCGGTGGGACGGTACTCAAAGCGTTCCGGCCGCTCGTTGTACCGCACCTTCTCCAGCACCCCCTCGTCCACGAGGTGGCGCAGGCGAGCCGCCAGGATGTCCCGCGGTGCGCCGGTGTTGCGGGCGATGGCATCGAAGCGCCACACGCCAAGGAGGGCCTCACGGAGCACGAGCAGCGAATACTTCTCACCGAGGACGGCGAGTGCGTCGGCGATCGAACACGGACGTGGATGCTTCTTGGCCTTCATGGAGCCAGGGTACGGCGGTTTGCTTCTCCAACTCTCTCGACCAGGCAAATCCTGATTTCAAACCCACCTCGGAGGCCCCCGGGGAGCGAGATCGCCCGCGCCAGGCCGTGAAGGCCGGGTGAAGCAGCCCGGAGGGCTCCCCCGCTGATCTCCGGACGTCGCTGCCGGTACAGTCCCGCGGCATCGAGCACCACGCCTGGGCGAAGTCGCGCTCCTCAGTCAAGCGCTTCCGCATCGGCCGGGAACCCCTGCGCAATCGCCCGCCCGGCCGGCGCGATCAGCAGCCCGGGCGAAAGGTCGAGGAAGTGCCCGGTCGGGGCGACCGGCCCGGACGCAGGCCTGCGGTTGCCATGATCGTCACGAGAAGTCGGTCTTGATTTCCAACCCGCTATGCGAAACAGTGGGTAGGAATTTCCAACTCACTTTGGAGGCGGTATGCGTGATGCTGTGATCGTCGAGGCGGTGCGGACACCGATCGGCAAGGGCAAGCCGGGCGGCGCACTGCACCCTGTGCATCCCGTCGAGTTGCTCGGTGGCGTGATCAAGGCACTGGTCGAGCGGGCGGGCATCGACCCGGCCCTGATCGACGACGTGATCGGCGGCTGTGTCGACCAGGTCGGGGAGCAGGCGCAGAACACCACCCGATGGGCGATGCTGTCGGCAGGACTGCCGGAAAGCGTGCCCGCCACCACGGTGGACCGGCAGTGCGGTAGCAGCCAGCAGGCGGTGCATTTTGCCGCCCAGGGTGTGCTGGCCGGTGCCTACGACCTGGCCATCGCGTGCGGCGTCGAGTCGATGAGCCGCGTGCCGATGTGGTCCAACGTGTCGCCGGGAACCGATCCGCTCGGTCCCGGCATCGCCTCCCGTTATCCCGACGGCCTGCTGCCGCAGGGCATCAGCGCGGAACTTATCGCCGCGAAGTGGTCACTGCCTCGCGAACTCCTGGACTCGTTCGCCGTCACCTCGCACCTGCGGGCCGCCACGGCCAGGGCGGAAGGCTTGTTCACGGACGAGATCGTGCCAGTAGCTGTCGACGGCCGTAACGTCACCACTGACGAATCCATCCGGCCCGGTACAAACCTCGAGACACTCGCCGATCTGCGACCGGCCTTCGAGGACCGCGCCATGGCCGACCGGTTCCCGCAGATCCAGTGGTCGGTGACCGCCGGAAACAGTAGCCCCATCAACGATGGCGCCTCGGCGGTGTTGATCACATCGAGCGAGATCGCCAACAAGCTCGGGCTGCGGCCGAAAGCCCGTCTGCACAGCTTCGCGGTCTGCGGATCGGATCCGCTGCTGATGCTGACCGGCGTCATCCCCGCCACCGAAAAAGTCTTGCGCAGGTCCGGATTGCGACTCGAGGACATCGACCTGTTCGAGGTCAACGAAGCGTTCGCCAGCGTAGTGCTGGCGTGGTTGCAGGAGACCGGTGCCGACCCGGCCAGGGTCAACGTCAACGGCGGAGCCATCGCCCTCGGACACCCGCTCGGTGCCAGCGGCACTCGGTTGATGGCCACACTGGTCAACGCCATGCGTCAGCGGGGCGCACGCTACGCGCTGCAAACCATGTGCGAGGCGGGGGGCATGGCCAACGCAACCGTGCTGGAGGCACTGTGAACCCGTCCCCATGCGGGGGCGTCCGTAGCTGCTCAGCACTGGTGACCGGAGCCAATCGCGGTCCCGGTCGCGCCTCTGCCCGACCAGCGGACATAGCGACCCAGACACGCGACGGCGTCGAAGCCGGACACGAGGTATCCGCCGATCACCCCACTCGCCGTGCCACGGCGCACCCGTCAGGAGCAGCTCATGCGACTAGGGCCTGTTCGGGATCGTGATCATGTGGCGGGGGCAAGGCTGCGCAGCCAGATGATGGCGCCGCGCAGCTG
>NZ_JAESIF010000146.1:0-6282 GCF_016757295.1 Streptomyces sp. M2CJ-2
CACCGGGAACGCCTCATACAGACCCCGGCCCATCCCCACCCGCTGCGCCCCCTGCCCCGGGAACACGAACCCGGTGGCCTCGCCGATCTGCGCCACGCCGCTCACCGCGTTCTCGGCGTCGTCGGCCAGCCGGGCGAGTTCGTCGAGGAGGTGGGCGCGCTGGGTGCCGAGTACGACGGCCCGGTGTTCCAGTGCCGCGCGTGTCGTCGCGAGCGAGTAGCCGACGTCCACCGGGCCCAGGCCCGCGTCGGCCCGTACCCAGTCCGCCAGGCGGGCCGCCTGCTCCCGTACCGCCTCCTGGCTCTGCCCCGACAGCACCCACGGCACCACCGGCAGGGTGACCGTCCCGGGCACGGACTCGCTGTCCTCGCCCGGGGCTTCCTCGATGATGACGTGGGCGTTGGTCCCGCTGATCCCGAACGACGACACGGCTGCCCGCCGGGGGCCGTCGCCCCGTGTCCAGGGACGCGACGACGTCAGCAGTTCCACGGCGCCCGCCGACCAGTCGACCTGCGGTGACGGCTCGTCGACGTGGAGCGTCGCGGGCATGACGCCCGCGCGCATGGCCAGGATCGCCTTCAGGACTCCGGTCACGCCGGCGGCGGCCTGGGTGTGCCCCAGGTTGGACTTCACCGACCCCAGATAGAGCGGCTCGTCGGCCGGCCGGTCCTGGCCGTAGGTGGCCAGCAGCGCCTGCGCCTCGATCGGATCACCCAGCGTCGTGCCGGTGCCGTGCCCCTCCACCAGGTCCACGTCGGCGGCCGACAGGCCCGCGCCCGAGAGCGCGGCCCGGATCACCCGCTGCTGGGAGGGACCGTTCGGCGCGGTCAGGCCGCTGGACGCGCCGTCCTGGTTGACCGCCGAGCCCGCCACCACCGCGAGGACGGGGTGGCCCAGTCGGCGGGCGTCCGACAGACGCTCCACCACCAGCACGCCCACGCCCTCGGAGCATCCGACGCCGTCGGCGGAGGCGGCGAAGGCTTTGCAGCGGCCGTCGGGGGCGAGGCCGCGCTGCTCGCTGAAGTAGACGAACATGTCGGGCGTTGCCATCACCGTCACGCCGCCGACCAGGGCCAGCGAGGATTCGCCGCGCTGGAGGGACCGCACCGCCAGGTGGAGCGCCACCAGGGACGAGGAGCACGCCGTGTCCACCGTCACCGCCGGGCCCTCCAGGCCCAGGGTGTACGCCACCCGGCCCGACACCAGGGAGCCGCCGCTCGTGCCGGTGCCGTAGTCGTGGTACATCACGCCGGCGTAGACGCCGGTCGGGCTGCCGGCGAGTGTGTCGGGGACGATGCCGGCGCGCTCCAGGGCCTCCCAGGAGCATTCGAGCAGCAGCCGTTCCTGCGGGTCCATGTCGCGGGCCTCGCGGGGTGAGTTGCCGAAGAACGCGGCGTCGTAGTCGGCGGCGTCGTAGAGGAAGCCGCCCTGACGGGCGTGGCTGGCGCCGGGGCGTTCCCCCGTCGGGTCGTACAGCTGGGCCAGGTCCCAGCCGCGGTCGGTGGGGAAACCGGAGACGGCGTCCGTGCCGTCGAGGAGCAGCCGCCACAGCTCCTCCGGGGTGCGGATGCCGCCGGGGAGGCGGCAGGCCATGCCGACGACGGCGATGGGTTCGTCCGTCGTCGGGGCCGCCGCCTCCGCGGTGAGGCGTGTGTTCTCCTCGCGCAGCCGCTCGTTGTCGATCAGGGTCTGGCGGAGTGCCTGGACGACCTGATCCATGGAACTCGTCTGTGTCACTTTGCCGTTCCCCGCTCGTCCGTGTCGGTCCTCTGCTGCGGTACGCCGTCGAGCGCGGCCCGCACCAGGGCGTCGATGTCCATGGCCGCGATCGCCTCGCGGCGGGCCTCCGGGGCGGCGCCGACGGCCTGGGCGTCGCTCGCGCCGGGGGCGTGGCCGTTGCCGTCGCCCGCCGCCTGCGGGGCGGTGGGCTCGGCGAGGGCCAGGAGACCGTCCAGGAGGCCGGACTCGCGCATGCGCTGGACCGGGACCCGGGTCAGCAGGCTCAGGACGGCGTCGTCGCTGAGCTGCGCCGGGGGGTTGCCGCCGTTCGGCGCCTGCGCCTCTGCGGGGTCGCCCAGTTCGTCCCGGAGTTCTTCCAGGAGGTACCCGGCGAGCGCCGTGGGGTTCGGGTGGTCGAAGACGAGCGTGGCGGGCAGCCGCAGGCCGGTGACCGTGCCGAGGCTGTTGCGGAGCTCGACCGCGGCGAGCGAGTCGAGGCCCATCTCGGTGAAGCCGCGACGGGGGTCGACGGACCGCGCGTTGTCGTGGCCGAGGACAGCCGCGGTACGCCGGCGGACCACGCCCAGGAGGAGGCGGCCGCGTTCCTCCGCGGAGGAGGCGGCGAGCCGGTCGAGCAGGTCGGCGTCGTCCTTCGGACCGCCCGCGCCGCCGGCCGTGGCTGGTGCGGAGGAGGTGGCGGCCGGCCGAAGGGGGGGCCGGCCGGCCGCCAGACCGCGCAGCAGCGCGGGAGCGGCCGCGCGGTCGGTCAGGGTGTCGAGGTCGAGCTTGAGGGGGGTGAGGACGGCGTGGGTAGCGGTCTCGGGCAGCCGGGCGGCGTCGTCGAACAGCGCCATGCCTTCGGCCATCGTCAGCTCGCGGATGCCCGAGCGGGCGATGCGGCCGACGTCGATGGCGCCGTCGCTGCCCTCCCACGGCCCCCAGGCCAGCGCCCGGGCGGGCAGCCCCGCGGCCGTACGGTGCTGGGCGAGAGCGTCGAGGAAGGTGTTGGCGGCGGCGTAGTTGGCCTGTCCCGCGGTGATGACCTGGCCGCCGGCCGAGGAGTAGAGCAGGAAGGCGGCGAGACCGAGGTCGCGGGTGAGTTCGTGCAGGTGCCAGGCGGCGTCCACCTTCGGCCGCAGGACGGCGTCGAGCTGCCGCGCCGTCAGCGAACCCAGCACGGCGCCGTCCAGCTGCCCGGCCGCGTGCACCACGGCGGTCAGGGGCCGGCTCGGGGGGATCGCCCGGATCAGGTCGGCGAGGGCGTCGCGGTCGGCGGCGTCGCAGGCGGCGACGGTGACGTCGGCGCCGAGTTCCTTCAGCTCGGCCGTCAGCTCGTGGGCCCCCGGGGCCGCCGTACCGGTGCGGCTGGTGAGCAGCAGGTGCCGGACACCGTACGCGGTGGTGAGGTGCCGGGCGAGCGCGCCGCCGAGCAGGCCGGTGCCGCCGGTGATCAGGACGGTGCCCTCGGGGTCGAGGTCGCGCCAGGGGTTGTGGACAGCGCTGTCGGCCGCGGTGGGCGGGGGCGTCGCGACGAGGCGGGGGATGCGGACGGCGCCGTTGCGCAGGGCCGTCTCGGGTTCGCCGGCCGCGAGCGCGGTGGGCAGGGCGCGCAGGGACGCTTCGGTGCCGTCGGTGTCGACGAGGACGAAGCGGTCCGGGTGCTCGGCCTGCGCCGCGCGGACCAGGCCCCACAGCGGGGCGAGCGCGAGGTCCGGAGCGCTGTCGGACGCCGGATCCGGCACGGCGACGGCGTGCGTCGTCACGACGACGAGCCGGGTGTCGCGCAGGCGTTCCTCCGCCAGCCAGCCCGTGAGCAGCGCGAGCATGCGGTCGGCGGTGTCCCGCACCCGCTCGGGGAGGCCGCCGTCCAGGTGCGGCGTCCGCGGTGCGCAGGGCAGCAGGACGGTCGCCGGGGCCGGGTCCGTACCGGAGGCGATGGCTTCGGTCAGCGCCGCCAGGTCGGCGTGGCGGGACAGGTCGGTGCCGAGGGCTGTCGCGGTCGCGTCGTCCGCGAACGGGGTCAGGACGGCCCAGCGGTGCGGCTCGGCGGACGGCGCCGGCGCGCCGGGGGGCAGGGGCTGCCAGTCGGTGCGGTGGAGCGCTGAGGTCACCGGGTCGGCCGTGGCGGCGCTGAGGTCGGTGTCGGTGACGGGGCGGGAGACCAGCGAGGCGACGCGGGCGACGAGCCGGCCGTCACCGTCCGCCAGTTCCACGGACGTCAGGTCGTCTCCGCGCATCCGTACGATCCGTACGCGCAGGGCGGACGCACCGGTGGCGTGCAGCGAGACCCGGTTCCAGGCGAAGGGCAGCAGCGGCGGGCCGTCGGTGTCGTTGAGCAGGTCGGCGTGGAGGGCGGTGTCGAAGAGGGCGGGGTGCAGTCCGTACGCGGCGGCGCCGGCGGCGGTCTCGGCGGGCAGTTCGACCTCGGCGAAGACCTCGTCGCCGCGGCGCCAGGCGGCGCGCAGGCCCTGGAAGGCGGGGCCGTAGCCGTAGCCGCGGCTCGCCAGGTGCCCGTAGGCGGCGGTGAGGTCCAGCTCCACCGGTGTCGCGCCCGCGGGCGGCCACACCTCGAACGCCGCAGCGGGCGCGGAGTCGGCGGCCGGGGCGAGGACGCCCTCGGCGTGCCGCGTCCAGTCGGCGCCGGCGGGCGCGTTCTCCGGCTGGGAGAAGACGGTCACCGGGCGCCGCCCGCTGTCGTCGGGTGCGCCGACGAGGACCTGGAGGGCGGTGCCGCCCTGGTCGGGGACGACCAGGGGGGCGTGCAGGGTGAGTTCCTCGACCTGCGGGCAGCCGGCCTGTTCGCCGGCCCGCAGCGCCAGTTCGACGAAGCCGGTACCCGGCAGGAGCATCGCCCCGTGCACGATGTGGTCGGCCAGCCAGGGCTGCGCGTGGACGGAGAGGCGACCCGTCATCAGCAGGCCGTCGGTGCCGGGGAGGGCGACGGCCGCGCCGAGCATGGGGTGGCCCACGGGCACCTGTCCGACACCTGCCACGTCGGTGGCGGGGGCGGCGTCGAGCCAGAAGCGGCGGTGGCGGAAGGCGTAGGTCGGGAGGTCGACCACCGGGCCCGTGCCCAGCAGGCCGGCCCACCGGACGTCGGCGCCCCGCGTGAACAGCCGGGCCAGGGCCGCGACGGCCTCGGCGTCCTCGGGGCGGCCGCGGCGCAGTACGGGCAGGAAGACGGCGCCGCTGTCGGCGTCGACGCACTGCGCGCCCATGCCGGCGAGGACCGCGTCCGGGCCGATCTCGACGAAGGTCCGTACGCCGTCGGCGGCGAGGGCCGCGACGGCGTCGGCGAAGCGCACGCCGTCGCGGACGTGGTCCACCCAGTACGCGGGGGTGCACAGCTCGTCCCCGGCGCGGGCGCCGGTGACGGTGGAGACGAAGGGGATCTGCGCGGGCGCGTAGGAGATGCCGGCCGCGACGGCGCGGAACTCCTCCAGCATCGGCTCCATCAGGGACGAGTGGAAGGCGTGGCTGACCTTGAGCCGCTTGGTACGGCGTCCGAGCTCCGCCAGCTGCTCCACCACGGCCTCTACGGCCTGCGCCGCACCCGAGAGGACCACCGCCCGCGGACCGTTCACCGCGGCGATGTCCACGCCCGCCGCCAGCAGCGGACGGACCTCCTCCTCGGCCGCCTCGACGGCCACCATCACACCGCCCGCGGGCAGTGCCTGCATCAGCCGGCCCCGCGCCGCGATCAGCCGGGCGGCGTCGGGGAGGGTGAGGACGCCGGCGGCGTGCGCGGCGGCGATCTCGCCGATGGAGTGGCCGGCCACGAAGTCGGGGCGGATGCCCCAGGACTCGAGCAGGCGGAAGAGGGCGACTTCGAGGGCGAAGAGCGCCGGCTGGGTGAACTCGGTCTGCTCCAGCGCCTGCCCGTCGCCGTCGACCACCTCGCGCAGCGGACGCGGCAGGTGACGGTCCAGCTCCGCGCACACCGTCTCGTACGCCTCGGCGAACACCGGGAACGTCGCGGCGAGTTCCTTGCCCATGCGCATCCGCTGGGAGCCCTGACCGGAGAACAGGAACGCCGTCGAGCCGTCCTGCTCCCCGCCCTGGAAGACGCCCGGAGCGGTGCCGCCCGTGGCGAGGACGTTCAGGCTGCGGAGCAGTGTGCTCCGGTCCTCGGCCACGATCGCGGCCCGGTCCTCCAGTCCGGCACGGGATGCCGCCAAGGACCTGGCCAGGTCGAGGAGGTTCAGGTCCTCGTGCGCGACGACGAAGTCGCGCAGCGCCCCGGCCTGCGCCTGGATGCCGCCCCGGGCGGAGAACACCACGGGCACGGGCGTACCGGCCGGGAGCGTGGACGGCTGCTCGTCCGTACGGTCCGCCTCGGGCTCTGCCGACTGTTCGAGGATGACGTGGGCGTTGGTGCCGCTGATGCCGAAGGAGGAGACACCCGCCCGGCGGGGACGGCCGTCCTCCGCCCATTCCTGCGGCTCGGTCAGCAGCCGGACGGCCCCCGCCGACCAGTCGACCTGCGAGGACGGCACGTCCACGTGCAGCGTGCGCGGCATGTGGCCCGCACGCATCGCCATCACCGCCTTGATCACACCCGCC
>NZ_JAESIF010000147.1:0-6280 GCF_016757295.1 Streptomyces sp. M2CJ-2
TGCAACATCCGGTCGATGGTCCTCTTCCTGCTCGTACGGTGGTTCTTCTTCTTCGTCCTCACCGTGCTTGCCCTCACGAATGCCGAACTGTATGACTCCCTCGGTCACGGAGCAATCGCTGCATTCCTGGTGCTCAGCCTGGCGTTCACCCCCCTCTATTTCATTCTGGTGGAGCGTGCCATCGTGGCTTTCCGCGGGCTGCGGCCGCAGTTGTGCTCCATCTACGACCCGTATTTCTGGTGGCACGAGCGTCTGTGGAAGGTTCCTGACCAGTACCTCAACATCTTCAACGGCACCCCCTTCAAGAACGTGATCTGGCGGCTCCTGGGGGTCCGGGTCGGCAGCAGGATCTTCGATGACGGCTGCTATCTGACGGAGCGGATGCTCACCACCATCGGGAACGACTGCACCCTCAATGCGGGGAGCAAGATCCAATGCCACTCGCAGGAGGACGGCACCTTCAAGTCCGACCGCAGCGCGATAGGGGACGGATGCACCCTCGGTGTCGGCTCCCACGTGCACTACGGGGTGACGATGGGTGACGGCTCGGTGCTTGCGCCCGACTCCTTCCTCATGAAGGGCGAGGAAGTCCCGCAGCACGCGCGGTGGGGCGGGAACCCGGCCGAGGAGATGAGCGACGCCCCCGGCCGGCCGCCGGCACTGGTGCGGCAGGGATAGCCCGGGACCGTCTTGGCCGAGGCGGCTCGGCCGGCCGGGCAGTCCGGGCCGGCGGTCTGCCGGCAGCAGCGAAGACAGAGGAGCCGGCCTGGTCGGCGGCGACGGACAGGGTGCTCACGGCGAGTGGAGAGGGACTGAATCGATGGCAACGCGAGTGGCGGACCGGGAGTTCTGGCGCGGTGTGCTCGTCACCGGCGGATCCACCACGATCCCCCGGTGGACGCTCCGTCCTGTGGCGGGTGTTGACGAGCACGAGGCCACGATTCCGGACGACGTCATGAACGCCTTGCGCCGATTGGCGAAGGATCTCACGATGCCTGTCGGCTCCGTGATGCTGGCCGCGCACGCCAAGGTACTCGCCGCGCTGTCAGGCGAGCACGAGGTCATGACCGGCTACGTGGTGGAGGAGGGCGGCCGACCGTTGCCCTGTCGGCTGACAACCGCAGCGACATCATGGCGGGCGCTACTGGTCGACACCCATCGCGTCGCATCGGAACTGCTGTCGCACAAGGACTTTCCGGTCGACGAACTCAGGCACGAGCTGGGCCTCGCCGAACCGTCGGTCGAGACCGTCCTCGATCCGAATCCGGCCTTCGGTCCCTGTCCGACGGACGTCGCCGGCGCTCTCGCCAAAGACACCGCGCTGTGGATGGCGTTCTCGGAGCGCAACGGCCGGCCCACGCTGCGCCTGCGGTACCGGACCGACGTACTCGACGCGGAGCACGCCGCCAGGATCGTCGGTTACCACCTCACCGCGCTCGCGCTCATCGCTGCGGATCCGGATGCCGAGCACGCGCGGCAGAGCCTGCTCTCCGACGAGGAGGTCCGGTTCCAGCTCGAAGGGCTGTCCGGGCCGCGCCGCACCCTGCCGGACGCCCGGATGCACGAGCTGTTCGAACAGCGGGTGAGGCTGCACCCGAGAGCCGTCGCCGCCGTGCACGGCGACCGGGAGTGGACCTACCAGGAGCTCAACGCACGTGCCAACCAGCTGGGACGAGCCCTGTTGGCGCGGGGGCTGCGACGCGAAGGTGTCGTCGCGGTGGTGACCGAGAGGAACCTGGACTGGATGGCCTCCGTCCTCGCGGTCTTCAAGGCCGGAGGCGTGTACCTGCCCGTCGATCCGCGCTTCCCGGCCGATCGCATCGCGGCCATGCTCTCCCGCGCCGAGTGCGGGCTCGTGCTCACCGAACCCGCGAGCACCGACTCGCTCGACCAGGCCCTGGACTCGCTACCAGAAGTCCAGAAGCTCTTCATCGGCACGGCGTACGACGAGGGCGGTCGCGACGACGACCTGGGCATCGTCGTCGCACCGGACCAACTCGCCTACATCTACTTCACCTCCGGCTCCACCGGAGAGCCCAAGGGCGCGATGTGCGAGCACGCGGGGATGCTCAACCACATCTACGCCAAGATCGAGGACCTGGAGCTCGATGTCGACGAGGGACAGGTGGTCGCCCAGACCGCCCCGCAGTGCTTCGACATCTCGTTGTGGCAACTGTTGTCCGCCCTTCTGGTGGGTGGGCGGACCCTGCTGGTCGAGCAGGAGGTGATCCTGGACGTCCAGCGGTTCGTCGACAGGATCGCCCGCGGTCGGGTCACCGTGCTCCAGGTCGTGCCGTCGTATCTCGAAGTCGTCCTGACGTATCTGGAGCAGCACCCGCGCGAGCTGCCCGGCCTGCGGTACGTGTCCGTCACCGGTGAGGCGTTGAAGAAGGAGCTCACGCAGCGCTGGTTCGCGGCCGAGCCCGGCATCAAGCTGGTCAATGCCTACGGTTTGACCGAGACCTGCGACGACACCAACCACGAGGTCCTGGACCGGGTGCCGGACCGCGAACGGGTCCCGCTCGGTCCTCCCGTCAGCAACGTGCACGTCTACGTCGTCGACGAACATCTGTCACCGGTACCGCTCGGCGCCCCCGGCGAGATCGTCTTCTCCGGCGTCTGCGTCGGCCGTGGATACGTCAACGACCCCGACCGCACCAAGCAGGCTTTCATGCCCGATCCGCACCGCGAGGGGACCCGGCTCTACCGCAGTGGCGACCACGGCCGCTGGCTGCCCGAGGGCAAGCTGGAGTTCCTCGGGCGTCGCGACACCCAGGTCAAGATCCGTGGCTTCAGGATCGAGATCGGCGAGATCGAGAACACCCTTCTGCAGGTCCCCGGTGTCCGCGACGGTGCGGTGGTGGTCGCCGAGCCGCCCGACCGGGGCAAGCACCTTGTGGCCTTCTACTCCGGCGCGACGTCGCTCCCCGTCGAAGACCTGAGGGGCCGGCTGGGTGAGTCGCTGCCGGAGTACATGGTGCCGTCGGCCTTCCACTGGCGGGAAAGGCTGCCGCTGACCGCCAACGGCAAGATTGACAAGAGGGCGCTGGCAGCACTCGTGGAAGAACCGGACATCGTCGGAGACGACGAAAAAGGCTCCCACATGCCGAGTACGCCCACCGAGCAGCGGCTGGCGGCCGCTTGGGCGGAGGTGCTCGGCATCCCGCAGGCTCAGATCGATCGACGGGCCCATTTCTTCGACCGGGGCGGCACATCGCTGTCGGCTGTGAAGCTGGCGATCAGCCTGGACCGCGCTGTGTCGCTCAAGGACGTGACTCGTCATCCGGTCCTCGCCGATCTGGCCGCGCTGGTCGACGGCAGGTCAGGTCGGCGTTCCGGGCTGCTTCAGTCGCTGTGCGAACCGGGGGGTGCGCCGACCGGTGCCCTGGTGTGCTTCCCCTACGCCGGCGGCAACGCGGTGAACTTCCAGCCGATGGCCAAGGCCCTGCAGGGCAGTGGGATCGCGGTCTACGCCGTCGAGCTGCCCGGTCACGACGTGGCCGCCGCGAGCGAGCCTTTCGCGTCGATGGCAGATGTGGTCGCTCAGGTCGTCGCCGAGATCACCGAACGTGGCCTGCGCGGAGTCCTGTTGTGGGGGCACTCGTCGGGCGCGGCTTTCGCCGTGGAGACGGCCAGGCAGCTGACCGGGCGCGGGATGGAAGTCCAGCGGGTCTTCATCGGCGCGCAGTTGCTCGGCAATGTCGCCGACCGGCGCGATGCGGTCACCGAGCTGACCGGACTGAGCGACGCCGAGATCGCCGCGAAGCTGAGTGCGGACAGCGGCTACGCCGAGCTCCATGAGCTGGATGCGCAACGCGCCGAGCACATCGGTGCGGCCTACCGGCACGACTGCGTGTCCGCACACCGCTATTTCGCAGATCTCCTCGACACTCCCCCGGCGGTGAAGTTGCCCGTGCCGGTCACCGTGGTCGTCGCCACCGACGACCCGGTCACGGCTGGTCATCCGCGACACCACCACGACTGGGAGCTCCTCGCGGCCCACGTCGACCTGCAGGAACTCGCCGAGGGCGGCCACTACTTCCTGCGCAGCCGTCCGTCCGAGGCAGCGCAGGCCGTGCTGCGCACCGTCGAACTACTGCCTGCTTCCTGAGCGGCACACACAGCTGCACACTGAAAGGAAATCAGGATGTCCTTCATATCACCGGCGTCGCTGCTCGACGAGGTCGAACTCCGACCCGGTCGGCCTCCGGTACTGCGAACCGAGATCATCAGCGACGCTCCGCGCTGGGCAGCCGAGCACCGAGAGGCGCTGCGCGCCGTCGTCGCCGAGCACGGCTGCCTTCTGATCCGCGGCCTCGGGCTGCGTGATGTGGCCGGGGCCAGTGCCGTCTTCGAGCGGCTGAGCACCAGGCTGATGGCCGCGAGGGAGGCTTTCGCACCCCGGCGGACCTATGCCGACGGCGTGTACTCCTCGGCGCAGTGGCCGCCGAACCAGCCGATGTGCATGCACCATGAACAGAGTTACACGCTCGAGTTCCCCGGCCTGATGCTGTTCGCCTGCCTCACTGCGCCACGCCAGGGCGGGGCGACCGGAGTGGCCGACGCGGCGACCGTGCTCGAGGAACTGCCCACCGGGTTGACCGAGCGGTTCGAGCAGGAGGGCTGGCTGCTCACTCGCAGCTACAACGACGAGATCGGGTCCTCCCTCGTCGAGGCGTTCGGCACCGACGAACGGGGCGCTGTCGAGAGTTACTGCCGCGCCAACGCCATCGAGTTCGAATGGCAGCCCGACGGGACCCTGCGCACCAGGCAGCGCCGCAGCGCCGTGATACGCCATCCGGTCACCGGGCGGCGCTGCTGGTTCAACCAGGTTGCGTTCCTCAACGAGTGGACGTTGGCCCCCGAGGTCCGCGAGTACCTCGTCGAGGTCTACGGCGCCGAGGGGCTGCCGTTCAACACCCGCTTCGGAAGCGGCGACCCGATCGGCGAGGACGTGGTGCAACTGCTCAACAAGGTCTACGAGACCCACACCGCACGCGAGCCGTGGCAGGCCGGCGATCTGATGATCGTCGACAACCTGCGCACCGCGCACAGCCGGGAGCCCTTCGAGGGACCTCGCGAGGTGCTCGTCGCGATGGCCGACCCGGTACAGATGTCCGACTGCTCGCCGACCTTCGAGGTGACCGCCCGATGACCAGCGTCCCTACCTCCGTGACGGCGTCCGCAACGAGCGGACCGCACACCGTGCGGCCCTTCGCGGTGATCTCCGGTGCCCAGGTCCAGCAGGTGCTGGAGGGGCGCGAGAAGCAGATCGTCGAGTTGGCCGAGGTCGCCTACCGGCTGCACGGTGCCGGTGACTCGGTGAACCCGCCATCGTACTTCCTGCGGTTTCCCGACCGTCCGACCTCCCGGATCATCGCGCTGCCGGCCTCGATCGGCGGGCACGTACGGGTGGACGGCGTAAAGTGGATCTCCAGTTTCCCGGAGAACGTGCAGGCCGGCATCCCGCGGGCGTCCGCCGTGCTGATCCTCAACGACCAGGACACCGGCTACCCGTTCGCCTGCCTGGAGAGTTCCATCATCAGCGCCACCCGGACGGCCGCGTCCGCGGTGCTGGCCGCGGATCGGCTCAGCCGGGACCGGCCACGGCCCACGCGCGTCGGGTTCTTCGGGACGGGCCTGATCGCCCGCTACATCCACACGTTCCTGGTCGGCAACGGCTGGTCGTTCGACGAGACAGGTCTGTACGACCTGTCCGCCGACAGCGCGGCAGGGTTCCACCGCTACCTCGAGCAGTCGGGCACCACAGGCCGGATCACGGTGCACCACAGCGCCGAGGAGCTGATCCGTGGCAGCGACCTGGTGGTCTTCGCCACCGTCGCCGGTGAGCCGCACGTCAGCGACCCTACGTGGTTCTCGCACAATCCTGTGGTTCTGCATGTGTCGCTGCGCGACCTCGCGCCGGAGATCGTTCTCGCCTCGACCAATATCGTGGATGACGTCGAGCACTGTCTGAAGGCGGGCACCTCGCCGCATCTGGCCGAGCAGCTCACGGGCAACCGGGACTTCCTGCAGGGCACGTTGGACGATGTGATGGCCGGGCGGGTGACAGTGCCGACGGGCCGACCGGTGGTGTTCTCACCCTTCGGTCTCGGGGTGCTCGACCTCGCGGTCGGCAAGTACGTCTACGACGAACTGGTCCGCTCCGGAGAACTGCACGTCATCGACGACTTCTTCCACGAACTGCGCCGTTACGGATGACCGTCCGGGAGCACCCCGCCGCAGATGAGGAGGAGGCCGCCGTGCCCGTCATATCCGC
>NZ_JAESIF010000148.1:0-6199 GCF_016757295.1 Streptomyces sp. M2CJ-2
CAGTCGATCCCTCGGGAAGGTACGCCCTTCACGTGCCACTCCGAGAGCCGATCCACAAGTCATGAGCATTGCTCGGTTGGTGATCCTGCACCGCCGCGAACGCGGCCAGGCCGACAGCCGGTCCGCTCCGGCAGCTGTTCCCGGGGTCTCGGCTCCACTCGGGACCTTGAGGGAGTTCGCACCCCGCCATAAGCCCGCAAGCCCCGTGATCCCCGGAGGTCCGACGGAGATGCGAGGGGCTCCCCGCCGGGTGAGCATGGGACGCGAACGGTGAGCGAGACCGACGGGGGGAGAAGCCGGGGGAAGGGCGAGCGGTGACGACCGACGAGATCCTCTTCGGCGTGGGCCTGACCTTCGTGCTCGCGGTCGGCTCCCAGGTCGTCGCCTCTCGTGTGCGCGTGCCGGCGTTGATCATCCTGCTCCCGGCGGGGTTCGTCGCGGGGGCGCTGACCGACGACATCCACCCCGACCGGCTGCTGGGCCCCGCCTTCAGCCCGCTGGTGTCGCTCGCCGTGGCGGTGATCCTCTACGACTCCGGGCTCGGGCTCGACCTGCGCAGGCTCCGGGGGCGCCCGCGCCGGACCGTGGTCAGGTTGATCGTGGTCGGGGTGGTCCTGTCCTGGGCGTTCACCACGCTGTTCGCCGCACCCGTGCTGGGGATGTCCGCGCAGGCGGCGTTGATGCTCGGTGCGATCCTCGTGGTCTCGGGGCCGACCGTCGTCGGGCCGCTGCTCGCCTTCGTCCGGCCCGACGATCGGCTCCAGCGGATCCTCGCCTGGGAAGGCTCCCTCGTGGATCCCGTCGGGGGCATTCTGGGGGCCCTGGTCTATGCCGCCGTCCTCAACGGCGGTCATGGCAGGGGCTTCGGCCACGGGGCGGTGCAGTTCGCGGTCAGTGTCGGTGTCGGTCTGGCCGGTGCCGCCGTGGGGACGGCGGTGCTGTGGCTGTTGCTGGCCAGGCTCCGGCTCGGTGACGTGCCGGCCACCTCCGCACAGCTGGCCACGGTGATCGCGGTGGCCGCGGCCTGCGACATGGTCCGCGACGATTCAGGGCTCATCGCGGCGATCGTCATGGGGCTCGCGGTGGTGCGCCTGCCCGGTTTCGACGTGCCCGAGGAGCGCCCCTTCTTCGAGACGCTGGTTCAGTTGATCATCGGGTTGCTGTTCGTCTCCATCTCCTCCACGATCACCCCGGCCTCCTTGCGCCATGTGGTCCTGCCGGCACTCGGCCTGGTCGCGGTCCTGGTCCTGGTCGCGCGTCCGCTGGCCGTCTGGCTGGCGACGCTCGGGGCGGGCCTGTCCCGGGGCGAGCGCGGTTTCCTCGCGTGGATGGCCCCGCGCGGCATCGTGGCCGCGGCCAACGGGTCGACCTTCTCCGTCGGTCTCGTCGCGGCGGGCATCGGCGGGGCGTCGAAGATCCTCCCGGTCACCTTTCTGACGATCGCCGCGACCGTGACGCTCTACGGCCTGACAGCGGTACCCGTCGCCCGTCGCCTGGGTGTCACCCGCTCCGCCCGCGCCCGCCCCCTGCTGGTCGGTGGTGATCCGTGGGCGGTCGATCTCGGACGCGCTCTGCGATCGGCCGGGCTGGAGGTCCTGATGTGGGCGAGCTCCGAGGAACAGAGAGGGCGGATCCGGAAAGCGGGACTGGAACTGGCGCCGGGAGAGCTGCTGGCGGCGGCCACCGGACGTGGCGCCCGGCTGGAAGGCATCACGTCGGTGCTGCTCCTCACGGACGAGGACGATTTCAACGCCTTGGCGTCAACGGTGCTGCACCGTGGCGGGAGGGTTCCGGTCTACCGCTTCGGGCCGCGCAGCCGGGAGTACGGAGTCGTGGCCCCTTACGGCGGCGGTGAGACCCTGCTCGCTCCGGAACTCACCCGTCTCGCCGTCTCCCGGCGGCACGAACAGGGGGCCCGTATCGTGGCGCGGCGTTTCGACGGCCCGGTCCCGCAGGAGGACGACCTGCTGCTCCTGGTGCGTCCCGACGGCCGACTGGTGCCCGCCGACAGCGGTGGCACACCCACGCCGCAGCCCGGTGACGTCGCTGTCGTGCTCGGACCGGTGCCGGACGACCCCGCCCTCCCCCGGGAGCCTCCCGGACCCGTCCCCGGATGAGGTGAGGGGGAGGCACCGACGAGGCCCGCGCGGCAGAAGGGACGTTCATCCGGCGCCGGAGCGCCCGCCGCGTCGGCCGATACGCCGCCGGAGCGCCCGCTGGAACCTGAGCGCTGGCACGCCCACCAGGATCAACAGCACGATGTTGAGCAGGAGTTGGGCCAGGGATTCGCGATCCTGGCTCCAGCTGGAGAACGCGCAGGAGACGCCGATGTCGGCGGCGGCCGGGATGGTGGTGACCGAGATGGAAACGCCGAGCAGCGCGCTCGACCTGACCCGGGTCAGCGCCATGATGCCGACGATGCCGGCCAGTACCGCCACGACGACGGAGAAGAGATCGGGGGCGTCGACGAGTGCGGAAACCGGCCTGATGCCCAGTTCGAACGCTTTGGGCTGACGGTCAACGTGCCGATCGCCGAGGAGCGCTGCCGGGCGCATGTGACCGCTCTCGAGACCAGGGAGTACGAATGAGCACGGTCGGCTGGGAGGAGGCCAGGCGCGAGGCGCGCGAGCGGCGCGAGGCCGCCGGGCTGCCGGTGCGTTCGGTTCAGGAGAAGCAGGCGGCCATGGACAGGCTGACCGCGGAGGTGCGCGCCCACCAGCTCGCAGAGGTCCGGCGTGAGCAGGCGTTGACCCAGCGCCAGGTCGCCGCGTCCATGGGGGTCTCGGTGCCTCGCGTCTCCGTGATCGAGCACGGCGAGCTGGACCGGGCCGAGGTGGCGACACTCCGGTCCTATGTGGAAGCACTCGGAGGTCGGCTGCGGGTGGTCGCGGATTTCGGAGACGCTGAGGTTCCCCCGAGATGCGGGGAGAGGTGACAACAGGTCAGATGGGGTTCGTGAGAGGAGCTCTGACGATGCCTGCCCCGAGGAAGTACCCGCTGGAGTCGCGTGATCGTGCGGTGCGGATGTACCGCACGGCCGAGCCGCAGCCCGTGATCCGCCATACGGCCGAGGAACTCGGGGTGCATCCCGAGGCCCTGCGCGGCTGGATCCGGCAGGCCGAGGCGGATGCCGGCGAGTGGGGCGACCTGCTCACCACCGAGGAGAAGGAGGAGCTGGCCCGGCTGCGGCGTGAGGTGCGGGAACTGCGCCGGGCGAACGAGGTCCTGCGGACGGCATCGGCTTTTTCCGCCGCACAGCTCGACCCGACCCGACCCAGGTGAGAGCGTCCATCGACGAGCACCCGCAACTGGGGGTCGAGCCCGTACCCCGGGAACTGCACGTCCCCTCCTCCACCTGCTACCGCCGGCGCCAGGCCGAGACCGAGCCATGCGAACGGCGCCGCCGGGACGCCGAGCCGACCGGGCAGATCCGGCAGATCCACACCGACTCCGGCGGCACCTACGGCTCACCCCGCGTGCACGCCGCCCTGAAGCGCGAAGGCGTCCGCGTCGGCCGCCGGGGGTGCCCCCGCTTGCGGGGGAGCATCAAGCTCACGACGCGCCTGGTCAGAGCGGGAATCCAGGCATCCACGGGCGCGGCCGGCGACTCGTTCGACAATGCCCTGGCGGAGAACCTGTGGATGCTGGTCAAGACCGAGTGCCTCCGCGGCCGCGTCTTCGCGACCCGGGCCGAGGTGAACCTCGCGCTCTTCGAGTACCTCGACGGCTTCTACGCCCCCCGCCGCATCCAGAAACGGCTCGGCCACCCCAGCCCGATCGAGTTCGAGGAGAAGCACTACGCCGACCAGGCAACGGCCGAACCGGTGAACCTGAAACCGCATCAACCCAACCTGACCAGCTGGTCAGCACCTCCCGCACAGCGGGGAACCTCAGATCGACTCGGCACAGGGGGGAAGGTCCACTGCGGTCATCGCGCCGGCCGACAACAGCCTCCAGGACCGGCTCCGCAGCGAACTCGACAGCGTCAACCTCACCTTCGTGCCCGTTCTGCAGCCGCACAAGATCAAAGGAATGAATCGGACACAGTATCCTTTTCCGGGCCCCCGCTGATCCCGTCTCAGAACGACTCCACAGAAGGCACCCATGGGGAAGCATCGAAGATCGGGCCTGGAGCCCGCCGAGATCCGCAACGTGATCGCCCTGATCCCGGCCCACAACGAGGCCGACGCCATCGCGGACTCCATCCAGGGGCTGTACGGGCAGACAGTGCCCCCGCAGCGGGTCATCGTGGTCGCGGACAACTGCACCGACGCCACCGTGGCCGTCGCGGACTCCCTGGGGGCCGAGGTCTTCGAGACCCGGGGCAACCGGCACAAGAAGGCCGGAGGGCTGAACCAGGCCCTGGCCGGCCTGCTGCCCGATCTGCACGACGACGACGTGGTCCTCGTGACGGACGCGGACAGCGCCCTGGACCCCGGCTTCGTGGCCTGTGGGGTGGGACACCTCGCGAAGGGTTACGGGGGAGTGGGCGGCACCTTCCGGGGAGGACCCGGCGGGGGCTTCGTGGGTCACCTCCAGCGCAACGAGTACGCCCGCTACTCGCGGGACGTGAAGCGCCTGGGCGGCAAGTGCCTGGTGCTCACCGGCACGGCGGCCATGTTCCGGGTGCAGGTGCTGCGGCAGATCTCCCAGGCCCGCCTGAAGGGCCGTCTCCCGGCCGGGGACGGGCTCGGGGGCGTCTACGACACCTCGGTGCTCACCGAGGACAACGAGCTGACCTTCGCGGTGCTGCACCTGGGCTGTCAGGTGCTCTCGCCGGAGGGCTGCACGCTCACCACCGAGGTCATGCTGACCTGGAAGGCCCTGTGGGACCAGCGACTGCGCTGGAAGCGGGGAGCGGTGGAGAACTGCGTCCAGTACGGCCTGACGCGCATCACGTGGCGCTACTGGGGCCGTCAGCTCCTGAGCATGGCCGGCCTCCTCGTGACCGCCGTGTACATGGTGACCATCGCCTACTCCCTGGCCTCGGACTCGTTCCGCGTGCACGAGTTCTGGCTCTGGGTCTCGCTCGTCTTCGTGATCGAGCGGGTTGTGACCGTACGGGAGCGCGGCTGGAAGCGGATGCTGCTCGCCGCGTCCATGTACGAGTTGCTCTTCGACTTCCTGCTCCAGGCCTGCCACGCCAAGGCGTACCTGGACTCCGTGTTCCGCCGTGAGCGCGCCTGGTAGCAGGTCGCTTCAGAAACCGTCAGAGATCATTTCGGAGGGACCCTTGTACGACAACCCTGCAACGACTGTGGGCGGTGGGGCGTTGGCCTCTACCGGTATCGGACTGACGACCAGCGTGTGGCTGGGCCTGACGGCCTTCGCCCTGGTGGCCCTGGGAACCGCTCTGATGCGGATCGTGCCCCGGGGCCGGAGCCGCTCCTGATCGTGATCCGCAAGACGACCGTGGTGGCCCTCCTGCTCCTGGGAGTGGCCACCCTGGCCGCCTGCCACGGCTCCGAGCACGCGCCGGACTCGAAGGACACGGTGGCCGTCCAGAGCCTGGAAGGGCGAGGAACAGCCGAGCACCACCTGCAAGCGGCTGCAGCAGCGGACAGAAAGCGGTCCGTCCACGAGCGACTACGGCATCGACTTCCCGCGCAGCTCTGGGAGCACGGTCAGCCTGAGGACGACAGCGTCGTGGACATCGTCCACGTGGGTGACCACGGCACCTACCTCTTCGAAGTGCCGCATGCGGAACAGCCCACCTGCACCGATCTCCGCGAAGCGGCAACGCGCACCGCCGAGGTCCGTTTCGCAGCGGGGCGAGCGATCGACCAGATCTTCCTCGACTCTGCTTCGCTGACCGGCACCTGCGCCGGTACCCGAAGCGCCGGCTCTGAGCAGGGGAAGGGCTGTCGTCGGCTGTCGTCGTCGGCAGCCCTCGGACGGCCCAGAGACGGCCCAGGCACGGCTACGGGAACGACACCTCAGGTCATGTCCGCTGGAGTGGTGTAAAGGCGTCGGGTTGATCTTCGTCGGGACAGATCTTGCCCATGCTGCCTTCGGGGAGGTAGCGGCGGGGGAAGGCGGTCCATTCGTCGTGCATCTCGATGAGGACAGCGGTGGTGAGGCGTTCGAGAGCGCCGGGGTTGGGGGAAAATCTGGACGATGTCGACCGCGAACGGGTGACGCTTTGTGTGTCGGTGCCGCGGGCCGGTCGCGTCGGCGGCCGGTCGGCCGGCGGGCCGGT
>NZ_JAESIF010000149.1:0-5567 GCF_016757295.1 Streptomyces sp. M2CJ-2
CCACCTGATGACAGCCTCCGACCACCGCGCCGAGATGACCGTCCGCTTCACCATCTGGGACCAGATCACCGGCGCCGCCGGCCGGCCCACCACGGCCTGACCACAGGCCCCGGCCGCGGGCCCACCACGCCCCGACGCGCCATCAGCCGGTCACGCACCCAACAACGTGACAACGCCGAACGAGGCGGTCCGCAAACTCGACTGCAACGGGAATACCCCCGGCGCCCCGGCGGCGGGGGGGGCAAGGACTGCGACGAATACCCGTTCCGCTCGTCCGCCGAAGGCGCTGCCCGCTACAAGTACGAAGGCGACGAGTTCAAGGACGACTTCTCCGTCCGCTACATCATTCGGGAAGAAAACCAGGAAGCAGGCCGTCGCCTGGGCGCCTGGTATCACAGTGACCGGATCCTCGATTGGGAAGCCTTCACTGTCACCATCGGCGACTGGCACTCCAGCAGTGATACTCCGGTAAACCAAGGCAGGGCCGTCCCCATTCGGGGGCGGCCCTGCGGTCCCTTCGACGCGGCTCAGGCGGTGGCGGTCCGCCAGATCTGAACCAGACAGAACTGATCCTCCCCACCCAGAGCGGCTTCATGACCGGCGGGCGTGGCCACCACGCCGGAACAACCCTGCAGAGGAGAGGTGAAAGGACCCGCGTTCGGGTTGAACGTCCACTGCCACCGCATCCGGTACGTGCCCGGCGACGGCAACACCAACGGAATCTCCCTCAGCCCGCCGTCGACGGTCTGCAGACCAAGCTCGCCCTCAGGAAGGTCCACCTCGACCTCCTCGCACCCCGCCCACTGACCGGGCGGCAGTGCCGGTGCACTGGTCCACGACTCCAGATGTATCACCGTCGTGCCCACCTCCGAGGGCACCTGCAGATACACCAGGCCCGGCCCGGGAAGCAGCCACTTCGATCTGTCCGCATCATCATCGAACGTTTCAGCCCCCATGGTCGTGTCGACCAGCCCGAACAACCGATAGCTCGCCGACACCGTCGTATCGCAGGAATCCAGCAACCTACCCATCAAGCACCTCGCAAGTCGGGGGAAACACCGCTCGGTGGCGGCGCCGCCACCGACTGTAAACTCAAGGAAGGAGCCATGTTCCGTAGGAGTCAGCTACGAGCCGCGTTCCCCGAGAAGGGCCCGCTAGGGCTCGTCCGGCGGATCATGGGCCGAGGCAGGGACGGACCGAGGCGAGGGCCGGCCAGTGCCCTAATCGTGTTGACCACCCCCGGCAGGCAGTGCTGGAGTCGGCACGTGGACAGCATCCCCGCCAACCGGCGGCTCTGGAACCAGATCAGCAGCGCCTACCAGCACAAGCACGACCCGCAAATCGGCGCCACACCCCGGCTGTGGGGCATGTACTCCATCCCCGACGCGCACCTGCACGCCCTGGGCGACGTCACCGGCAAGCGTGTCCTCGAACTCGGCTGCGGCGCCGGCCAGTGGTCCAGGGCGCTCGCCGCCGAGGGCGCCACCGTGGTCGGGCTCGACCTGTCCGAAGCCCAACTCACCGCAGCGACCCGCGCGATGGGAGCGGCCCGCTACCCGCTGGTGCAAGGTGCCGCCGAACAACTCCCCTTCGCCGCCGACAGCTTCGACCTGGTGTTCTGCGACTTCGGTGGGCTCAGCTGGGCGCCCCCGCACCTGGCCGTCCCGCAGGCCGCACGCGTCTTGGGCCGAGGCGGGCGCCTGGTGTTCAACGTCGCCAGCCCATGGTTCGAAGCTTGCTACGACGAAGCCGCCAGCCGCGTGACCACGACGCTGCAGCAGGACTACTTCGGGCTGAACACCATCGCCGAAGACGACGGCGCGACCAGCTATCAGCTCACCTACGGCGACTGGGTCAAGGTCCTGCGCGGCGCGGGTCTCATCATCGACGACCTCATCGAGCCGCGGCCCGAACTCGGAACACCCAACGGCTACAACGAAACCGACCCACCCGACTGGGCACACCGCTGGCCGGCGGAACTGCTCTGGGTAACCCACAAACCGTAAGTTCCGCCGCGCCCCCTGGACGTCGAAGGCGCAGACGCGGCTCGAGCTGTTCCGCTGGCTCGCCTACTACAATCGGCGCCGCCGGCACTCCGCCCTCGGCTACCTCACACCGATCGAGTTCGAACAGCAGTTGGCTACAGCAACCACGCTTTCACTCGCCGCATGAAACCCGGTGTCCACTCCCGGGGATCACCCTCGCGCCGCGGGCTCCCCGGAGGAACGCACCCTGCGAGCGGGTGATCGGAAGTATCCGGCGCGAGGCTCTCGACCACGTCCTGATCATCGGTGAGGCCCACGCCCGGCAGGCGCTGACCAGATGCCATGACTACGACAACAGGTATCGGCCGCACCGGGCACGCCAACAGCTCCCACCCGACGCCGACCGCCGGCCCGCCACCGTCCACGACCTCGACGACCGAAGGCTCCTCCGCACCCGCGTCCTCGGCGGCGTCATCAACGAGTCCCGCTCCGCGGCCTGGCAGCAGCGACGGCTTTCCGAGTGCCACAGGGTCCGCGGGCTTTGCTCAGCGCGTGCCGGTCGTCGCAGTGCTGTAGGCGTACAGGACCACGACGCCGACCACACAGGCGAGGACCATCCAGGAGGCGAGGCTCATCCGTCTCCCCTTCCGCCCGGGCCGGTGCGCCTTCCCGGACCGCTTGGCCCCGCCGGGAGCCGCCGGGGCGGATGGTGCGGCGTCGGCGGCGGTCTCGGCGAGCAGGCGGCGGCAGGCCATGGCGAGCTCGCCGGTGCCGGCCTGGAGCGGTACGACCGTCTCCGAACGCGCCGGAGCGGTGGTGCCGCCGTCGAGGATACGGCCCGCCCGGAGCAGGATTTCGTCCCTGCACCCCGAGGGGGCCAGACTGATCCAGCGCTGCACATGCTCTCCCCGGATGACCACTCCCCCGGCCCGGTCCCGGTACACGGTGTGCCGGCGCCAGAGCATGTCTGCCAACTGCGCTGCGGTTTGCATCAGTTGGGCACTCAAGGCCCGTCCCCCTGCGAATCTGCACCGGAAGGACACGCCGCGACCTGCAGCAACCTCACGAGCCGTCACCGCAAAAACTGCACCCCGATGTCACCACCACCCCACACCTCACGGCGAACCCCCAGCCCACCGCCCTGGCACCAGCGCTGGAGGACACTGGTGTCACCTCTACAGAAACCGGTGACAT
This sequence comes from Streptomyces sp. M2CJ-2, assembly GCF_016757295.1. Classification (NCBI taxonomy): domain Bacteria; kingdom Bacillati; phylum Actinomycetota; class Actinomycetes; order Kitasatosporales; family Streptomycetaceae; genus Streptomyces; species Streptomyces sp. M2CJ-2. Next base: position 3,180 of record NZ_JAESIF010000149.1, read on the forward strand.
TGAGATGCGGATTCGCAGGCTGCCGCCGTGCGCGCACAGCAGCTGGCCGCGATCGACGAGGACTGGAACTGCCCCTGGCCGCTGCACTACCGCGTCCTCGCGGACCTGGTCAACGCCGACGGCCACCTGCCCGACATCGCACCCGGCGTGCTCTTCGACGGCGACGACCTCGGACGGTGGCTCCAGCGGCAGAAGCAACCGGGCACCTGGAAACTGCTGTCCACCGGGCAGCAGGAGCGGCTGACCGCGCTGGGCGTGCAGCCCGCCCCGACGCCGACTGGCACCCCGGCAGCAACGCGTGCGACGAAGGACTCCAGCAAAGCCCAGGTGGCGTTCCTGCGCGGCCTGGCAGCCCTTACGCAGTGGGTGGAACGGGAGGGCCAGCGGCCGGTACCGCGCGGCCACAGCGAACAAATCACCGTCGACGGCGAGACCGAGCCGGTCACCGTGAAGCTCGGCGTATGGATCTCCAACACCAAATCGAGGCGAGACAAACTCACCCAGGAGCAGCGCACCGCACTCGCCGAACTCGGCATCAAATGGGCGTAGCCGTCGCCGGCTGGGGTGATGTGAGCTTCGGTGCGGGTCTACTGCGTAGGTTTTCGCTGCTCTGGCACAGGAGTACGACGACAACGACAACGTCACCAAGTCGACGGCACCCAATGCTGCCGTCTCCACCGCGGTACACGACGACGCGGATCAGACGCCGGCTGAACCAGCGGCCGGGATGCACTTCCGGGTGGGGCTGGGCCGGCAGGGCGTCGTTGTCCGGATTTATGCCGGAGTGCCCGGGTGGGTGGGTGAAAGCGGGTGTTCGGGGTGGAATGCTGCAGGCAGAACCCCGGCCCGATTCCAGCGGGCCGGGGTCTTTGCGTGGTGCCGGGGTGGCGGTTCGGTCAGTATCCGCCGTGTCCGCCGTGTCCGCCGAAGTGGTGGACGACTCGGAAGCTGCCCACCACTCCGTCCTTGACGCGGACCCCCTTGGTGTGGTGCACCTTGATGCCGTTCGCTTCGCTGTGGGGGCCGACCGTGGCGACGGGGGCGCCGTTGTCGCAGGTCGCCCCGCGGAAGAACTCGACGGTCCTCTTGCTGTCGTTGCGGATGTTGAAGCTCTTGGAGCCCAGGCCGCTCGCGACGGTGATGCAGCCGTCCGGGCGGGCGGAGAACGAACGCTCGTTGATGTGGATCCGGCCTTCGAATTCCTTCTCTTCGAAGCCCCTTCCTTCGTGGTCCTTGCCCTCGAAGCCTCGGCCTTCGTTTTCCTGGCCGGATTCGCCGCCCAGGGGGGCCGCGGCGGGGGCGGCCGCCTGCTGGACCGCGGGGGCGGCCTGGGCCGGCTCGTAGGCGGACGCCGAGGCGTAGGTGATACCGGTGGCGGCCAGGGCCGCGGCGGCCGCGACGGCCGCGGTAACGACGTTGGGACGAGTCTTCATCACGCGCTTCTCCTGTCTCGGGAGATCGGCTGGCCAGCCGACTCGTGATGAACGTACTGACCGATTCCCATACCTGTCATATCGAGACATAAGGGAAAGTCAGCGGATTGACTCCAATCGGGTCACAGGGGGCGCCCGCATGCCGTGTCATGGCACGCTGACATGTAATCAGTTTACTTTTCCTGTAGTGGACTTGATGTCCCGATACGCCGTCCGGGGGACTTTTCGCGCGCCTGCTCACCCGCGGCCGCGGCGTGTCGTTCGTTGACATACCGGGTGAAACCGGTATTCCCGTGGTGCTGCCGGGCGGTGAGTGGGGTGCTCGAGCCCGCGGGCGGGCCCATGGCGCGGTGCCGTCTGCAGGATGAGGTTCCCGCAGAACGTCCCGGTGGAGGCGAAGACCTGACGCCGGCTCCAGGTCCTCGTCACCGGGCACCCGCGGCCGGCCGGCGGGCCCGCCCGAGCGCCCCGGACGCGTGCCCGCCGCCCGGGGCGGGCTGTGCCCACGGTGCCGGGGGCGGCTCGCCCGGCGAACCGGAACCCGGCTCGCCGGGTCCCGCACGCCACCGCGCGAGCAGGCCAGGGACATGATGCCCCTCGCCGCGAGCCGATCGCGGACACCCGGGGCCGGCGTGTCCGGTGCCCGGCCCCTTCGCGCTTTCCCGCTCACCCATCCGCCCCCCCCTTCGCCGGCCTCCGCACCGCCCCCCTTCGCCGGCCCTCGAAGGGGGGCGGTGCGGGCAGGTCACCGTCCACGTCGTCGACGGCGGACGGCATGCTGCCGTGGATCTGGGTGGGCGGCCACACAAGCCGCCCACCGGCTTCCCCACCCAGGCCCGGAGCACCGGACCCGCCGCACCCACGCCCGAGCCGGAGCCGCCCCCGAACGCCGGCGAGTCAGAGGTCGCGCAGACAGGCGGCCGGCAGGGACCAGCGGGCAGACAGGACAGGCACA